>DATIGZ010000448.1:0-8810 GCA_035481255.1 Sphingomonas sp.
CTCCGCAGATCAGCAGGCGCAGATTCTTCTTCGCGGCGAAGATCGCCTTCGCCTCGTCGCTCGCGCCGGGCGCGACGACGACTTCGGTGAAGATCTCGGTGATCGCCTTCGCCGTTTCGGCGTCGAGCGGGCGGTTCAATGCGATGATTCCACCGAACGCGGACACGCTGTCGCAGGCGAGCGCCGCCTTATACGCCTCAACCAGCGTGCCGGCGGTCGCGACGCCGCACGGATTGGCGTGCTTGACGATCACCACGGTCGGCGGGCCGTCGCGGAATTCGCTGACCAGCTCGAGCGCGGCATCGGCGTCGTTGTAATTGTTGTAGGAGAGCTCCTTGCCCTGAAGCTGCTCGGCCTGCGCGATCCCCGCCGCGGCAGGACCGGCGGGCAAGTAGAGAGCGGCCGACTGGTGCGGGTTCTCGCCATAGCGCAGTTCCTCGCCACGCCTGAACACCAGCGGGAGCGTCGCCGGGAAGCGCTCGCCCTGATCGGCGAAGGCGAACCAGCTCGCGATCGCCGCATCATATTGCGCCGTCAGCGCATAAGCCTTGGCGGCGAAGCGGCGGCGGTCTTCCAGAGTGGTTTCGCCCGCCGCGACCACGTCATAGTCCGCGGGATCGGTGACGATCGCGACATAAGCGTGGTTCTTGGCCGCCGAGCGCACCATCGAGGGACCGCCGATATCGATATTCTCGATGATCTCGTCGCGGTCCGCGCCCTTGGCGACGGTCTGGGCGAAGGGATAGAGGTTGACCACCACCAGATCGATCATGCCGATGGCATGTTCGCTGGCCGACGCCATGTGCCGCGCATCATCGCGCACAGCGAGCAGGCCGCCATGGACCACCGGGTGCAGCGTCTTGACGCGGCCGTCCATCATCTCCGGAAAGCCGGTAAGGTCGGAGATGTCGCGCACCGCGAGTCCCGCGTCCCGCAGTGCCCTGGCGGTGCCACCGGTCGAGACCAGCTCGACGCCTTTGGCGGCAAGCGCGTTTCCGAGTTCGACGATGCCGGTCTTGTCGGAGACCGAGAGAAGGGCGCGGCGGATGGGGATGCTGGTCATGGGCGGGGCCTTTAGGCGCCCTGCCGATCTCCGCAACCCCTAACGTGGCGGTTCAGCGCGCGCGGTGGAACAGCCAGGAGACGCTGGCACCGCCCGCCGGGGACTCGCCGGTCAGCACAAGTTGCTGGGTTTCCCGCGGAATCCCGCGGCCGTCGATCCACACGCTTTCCTCGATCCCGAGCGTGGCGCCATTGGCGCGGAACTGCCACGCGGCGCCCGATGGCGTGCGGAGCAGCGCGCCCGCGCCGTCGGCGGTGGGGGAGACCTGAATGCCGGGATGAAGATGGAACCGGACCGCGAAGGGAATGGCCGCAGCCTTCTTGCGCCGCCCGGACGGGGTCAGGCTGTCTTCTCCGCGCACGTCGCGTCCGTCGGCGCCGAGTGCGATACGGCGGCGGTGAACGACGCCGTGGCGGCGCACATAGCCGTCTTGACTCGCCTCGATCCGGCTGGCTGAGTCGGTTTCCTGACGGCTCAGCTCCATCTCGCCCACTCCACGACCAAGCGTGCCGTCGGGATGGATCGCGGTCGAGTTGCTGTCACCCACAACGAGCGTCGAATGCGCGGCGGTGGTGCGCAATCCCTCCGCAAGCGTCGCGGGCAGGCGAAGGTCCGCACCGCGCGCGCCGCCGCAACTCACCACGATCCGATCGGGTCCGTCGGAGAATTCGAAGGCGAGCGTCGAGGCGCAGCCGCCCTCCATGACGCGCGCCACCGGCGGCGGCGCGGCATCGACGATCACGACGGTGCGTTGCTGGGCAAGCCGCTGATAGCCCCATTCGAGCGCCTGCCGCAGCGGGCGAACGCGCGCGCCGGTCGCCGCGATGATCTCGTCCAGCCTGTCGCCGTCGACGGGCACACCGCCCTGCCAGCTCGCCAGGCCCCGGTCACCATGGCACACGCCGAGCAACGCCGAGACCATGCGGGTCAGCGCACGCACCTGCACCTCGGGCGGATCGAGGCGGCGCGCGGCATAGGTCTCACGCAGCAATGTCAGCAGCATAATCGTGTCGAGCAAAGCGGCGGGCGAGCGCCCGCTGATCCCGCCATCTTCGCCCACCGAACCCTCAAGGGCGCGGGCCAGCCCCGCCTCACCGAACGCCCGGCGCGGATCGCCGCCGGGGATCATCAGGCCGGCCGCGAGAACCCCGCACCACGCGGCGATGCGCGGCGCGCCCGGAGGGACGCGGTCGGCATTGCGGTCGAGGTGCCGCGCGCCGCGGGCAAGCGTATGCAGCACCTGCGATCGATAGACGAGGTCGGTGCTGGAGAGGATCAGCGGCGCATGCGCCGTCCAGAACAGGATGCGCCGACCCCACAAGTCGGCGCGCCATGCCGGATCGGTCACCTTGTCGGCATGCACGCCCAGCCATTTGCGCATCAGCGCCTCGGCCACCGGGGCGGCTCCGGCCCGTGTGGTGACGGTCGACAGGTCGCGCAGCCAGGCGAAGCTATGGAAATAATCGCCGAACGGTTTCGACCATTCGGCCTTGGCCGGATCGAGCGTCACCACGGCATGATTCTCGCCGCGGAACGACAGCTTGCCGTCGAGCAACGCGTTGCCGCGCGCCGGATCGCCGAGGAAGGGATCATCGGCGACCGCGATCAGCTTGAGCGGATAACGGCCCTTGAGCCGCAGTCCGTAGAGCGGGGTGCGCCAGGTGAGACGGTGGAAATGCTCCGACAGCCGGTCGGCGAGCGAGATGCCGCGATCGCCGCCGATCCGGATCAGCCGCCGCCCCTGCTCGATCCCGTCGGCGTCAGGCGCTTCGTCGGCGCGGTCGTCTGCGGGCGCCTTCACCCCGCGCGCAATGCCCGGATATTGTCAGCATAGGCCGAAGGGCCGCCCTTGAATGCCGCGGTACCCGCGACCAGCGCGTCGGCACCCGCAGCGATGACGCGCGCCGCATTGCCCTGATCGACCCCGCCATCGACCTCAAGATCGATATGGCGCCCACTCGTGTCGATCTTCGCGCGCAGAGCGGAGATCTTGGCAAGCTGGCTCTCGATGAACTTCTGGCCGCCGAAACCGGGGTTGACGCTCATCACCAGGATCAGGTCGATCATGTCCATGACATGGTCGACGACGTCGATCGGGGTCGCCGGGTTGAGCACCACGCCGGCGCGCTTGCCCAGCCCCTTGATCGTCTGGATGGTGCGGTGAAGGTGCGGGCCGCTCTCGGGATGGACCGACAGGCAATCCGCGCCGGCATCGGCGAATGCCTGAAGCATCGGATCGACCGGTTCGATCATCAGATGGACGTCGAACGGCTTCGCGCTGTGCGGGCGCAACGCCTTGATGACGGCGGGACCGATCGTGATGTTGGGCACGAAATGCCCATCCATCACATCGATATGGATCCAGTCGGCGCCCGCTTCGTCGATCGCGCGCACCTCCTCCCCAAGTTTGGCGAAGTCGGCGGACAGGATCGATGGCGCGATGCGGACGGCGGTCATGCCAAGCCTTTATCACCTCCCGAATCGCCCGCAACCCGCATCAGGCGCACCATGAAAAAGCCGTCGAGGCCACCTTGTTCCACGAGCATGCCGGGAAGCGTGCGCAGCCAGCCGCGTTCGTGCGCGACAAGGCCCTCGGGCAGCTCGTCGGCAAGCACGCGGTCGATCGCGAATTCGGGATGCTCGGACAGGAAACGCTCGATCTGGCGCTCGCCTTCCTCAGGCTCGAGCGAGCAGGTAGCATAGACCAGAAGACCGCCGGGGCGGACCCAGCGCGCGGCGCGCGGGAGGAGCTGCGCCTGGAGTTCGGCCATCTCGGCGATGACGCGCGGACGGACGCGGTGCAGCACATCCGGATGGCGGCGGAAGATGCCGGTGGCGCTGCATGGCGCGTCGAGCAGCACCGCGTCAGCCTCGAATCCCGGCTCCCATTTCATCAGATCCGCGGTAACGATCGTTGCCGACAGGCCCGTGCGGTCGAGATTCTCCGAAAGTCGCGCCAGACGACTTTGCGAGATGTCGACCGCGGTGACGTCCCATCCCGACGCCGCGAGCTGGAGCGTCTTGCCGCCAGGCGCGGCGCACAGATCGAGCGCGCGGCCAGTGCCGCCCCCAATCAGACGCGCGGGGAGCGATGCGGCGAGATCCTGCACCCACCATGCGCCCTCGTCATAGCCGGGCAGTTCGGGGACCGCGGTGTCGCCGGTGATCCGCAGATGGTTGGAGAGCAAGCCTTCGCCCTGCAACTCCGGCACTTCGGCGCGCAACGTCAGGTCGAGCGGAGGAGGCGCTGCGATCGCGGCGGCGGCGGCATTGGCGACTCGCTCGCCCCAATTGCCGGCAATGCGGGCCTGGACCTGATCCGGGAGCGATGGATGGTCGGGCAGTGTTGCTCCGTTGCGGTTCAACGTGCCGAACACGCCATGAACCAGCTTGCGCGGGCCGCCATCGACCAGCGGCAGCGCGGTCGAGATCGCGGCATGCGGCGGCGTGCCGAGCCGCAGCGCCTGAGCGAGCGCGATGCGCAGCACGAAGCGCGCCTTGGCGTCATCGGGCAGGCGGTTGCGCGTGGCGCTGTCGATCAGCGCATCGAGATCGGCGAGCCAGCGCAACACTTCGGCGGCGATCGCGTGGGCGAGGCCGCGGTCGGACGGGGACAGCCCCCTGGTGGACACGTCGAGCGCCTGTTCGATGGCAAGGCCACGGCGAAGCACCGCATCGAGCAGGCGGAGCGCCGCCCGGCGGGCAGGAACACCGGGAGGATCGGACGGGGGGCGGTGGTTGGAAGGCCGGGGCATCAACCGCCCCTACGCCGTTTCCGGCACGGGATCACCCTCAAAGGAATTCCCATGCGGTCAGGCAAAGCGCGAGGAACAGGCTGAACCAGATCGCAACACCGATCCACAGAGCCAGCCAGTCGGATCGGCGCGGACGGGGACGCACGCCGCGCGGCACGGTCCGGAGCGAGGAGGGAATACGGATCCGCCCCCATGTCGCGACCGCGATCGAGCGGCGGCCGACGCCGTGGAAGAAACGCGCGGTGTGGCCGGAGAAGACATATGCAACGGCGAGATCGACGATGAAGCCGCCGGCGTGCCGGACCACTGCTCCGGCGGCGTCCGCAACCGCCTCACCAATCGCGTCGTCGATCATCCCTGCCGGTTGGGATCGAGTGCGCTGGATCGGCGCGTGGCCGGCTTGATCCCCAGCGCTGAGCGGCGCGGGGTTGACGAAGTTGACAGATTCGGCGGGGTTTGACCGAAGGCGTCGAGCGGTGCGCTCTGACCCATTTCCTGCGCGATCGCCTCAAGCGCGGCGATGCGGTTGCCGGTGTCGGGGTGAGTCGAGAACAGGCTGTCACCGCCGCGGGCGAGGCCGGGGACGATGTAGAGCTGCGCCGCGGCGGGCACGCGCTCGGCCACCGGGTTCGGCACCGCCGCCGCGCCGCGCGCGAGCTTGGCCAGCGCCGAGGCGAGCGCGCGCGGGTTGCCCGAAATCTCCGCGCCGCCACGGTCGGCCCCATATTCGCGCGTGCGGCTGATCGCCATCTGGACGATCATCGCGGCGAAGGGCGCGACGATCACCGCGAGGATAGTGGCGACCATCGCCCCGCGATTGTCGCCATTGCCGCGAAAGAACATCCCGAAATTGGCGAGCATCGAGATCGCACCCGCGATCGTCGCGACCATCGTCATGATCAGCGTGTCGCGGTTGCGGACATGGGCGAGCTCGTGCGCCATCACGCCCGCGGTTTCCTCGCGAGTCAGCATGCCCAGCAGTCCGGTGGTGGCCGCGACCGCCGCATGCTCCGGATTGCGGCCGGTGGCGAACGCGTTGGGGTGGGGCGAATCGATGATGTAGACCTTGGGCATCGGCAGCGCGGCGCGTTGCGCGAGGCCCGCGACAAGGCCGTAGAATTCCGGCGCGCTCACCGCGTCGACCTGCTTCGCGCCGTGCATCGACAGCACGATCTTGTCGGCGTTCCAGTAGGTGAAGAGGTTCATCCCCACCGCGACCAGCAGCGCGATCATCATCCCGCCGCGCCCGCCGATGGTAAAGCCAAGCGCCATGAACAGCGCCGTCAGCGCCGCCAGCAGCATCGTCGTCTTGAAACCGTTCACTTGGATTCGATCCTTTCAGCGCCCAATGTGGGGGATCGAAGCCATCGCCGCAATCAGGACAGAACCATGGGCAAACGCCCCGATCATGTGAAACCGCCCGCCTATCTCTCCAAGAGCCCGCCGGTGCCCAAGCCGGAAGCCGGAAAGAAGGCGGAAACCGATCCGCTGGGTGAGGATCCCACGCGCTACGGCGACTGGGAACGCAAGGGCATCGCGGTCGACTTCTAAAGCGCGTCGCGAATCTTGAGGACGGTGTTCCAGTTGCGCGCGGTGTTTACGGAATCGAGCTTCGCCTTGCTCATCGCCGGGTGCAGGACCGAGCGCGCCTGCCCTTCCGGAAAGTCGATATAGAGCTCGCGGCCGATGGCGTGCATTCGTTCGGGACCGCCGTGGCTTTCCGCGAGTTTGGCCACCGCCGCCAGATCGACTGGCTTGCGATGGAAGCTGACGACGACGAAGCTCGGGCGCTCGCTGGTGGCGTCCGGAAAGGGATCGGCGGCGGCAACCGCGGCCATCTCCTCCGGCGAGCGCACGAAGATCTCGGACTTGAGACCGGTCCCCTTGAACAGTGCGTCGTGGAGCGCCTGTTCGAGCGCCGCGGGGTCCGTCTCATCGGCGGTGAAGACGACATTGCCCGAAGCGAGCAGGGTCTTGACGTCAGTAAAGCCGAGGCTCTCGACCGAGGCCTTCAATTCAGCCGATTTGAGCTGACGCTTGCCAAGGTTGATCCCCCGCAGCATCGCCGCCCACCTCACGCATGCTCCTCCCGCAGCGGACGGCTGAGCAGCGCATCGACGACCTTGCCCACCGGCGTTCCCTCCAGCAGCGCACACACCGCCTCCGTGACAGGCATATCGACTCCCGCTACCTTCGCCGCCTGACGCAGCACCGGCGCTGTCGCCGCGCCCTCGGCCACGGTGCGGCGATCGGCAAGCAATTCGGCCGCGCTTCGACCCTGACCCAATCCGACGCCAAGCGAGAAGTTGCGCGAGTTGGTCGAGGAGCAGGTGAGGACGAGATCGCCAAGGCCGGACAGCCCAGCCAGCGTCTCCGGCCGGCCGCCGCGCGCGACACCGAAGCGGGTCATCTCGGCAAAGCCCCGTGCGATCAGCGCGGCGCGGGCATTGAGGCCGAGCCCCGCGCCCTCGACCACGCCACAGGCGATGGCCAGGACGTTCTTGACCGCGCCGCCAATCTCCGCGCCGGCGACGTCGGAGGAGGCGTAGGTGCGGAAGGCCGGGCTGGCGAGGCGTTCGGCGAGCCTGTCGCGCAGCGCGTCATCCTCGCAAGCGAGCGTGACGGCGGTGGGAAGGCCTTTCGCCACCTCATGCGCGAAGGTGGGACCGGAGAGCACCGCAACGGGCGCGTCGGGATGCAGTTCGCGCGCGACCTCGGCCACCAGCTTCTGCGTGCCCGCCTCGATTCCCTTGGCGCACAGCACCAGCGGTCGCCCGGCAACGGGAGTCTGGGAGAGGACAGGACGCAAGAACTGCGCGGGAACGACGACGAGCAGCGCCTCGGCATCCGCCAGATCGGCGAGGTCGCCGGTGGCGCGGATAGAGGGAGAGAGAGGAACGCCCGGGAGGAACAGGGCGTTTTCACGGGCTTCGTTGACTGACGTCACGACGTCGGATTCGCGCGCCCAGAAGGTGACGGGCGCACCGCCGCGCGCCGCGACCTGCGCCAGCGCGGTGCCCCACGCCCCGCCGCCGATGACTGCCAGTTTCATGCCTTCACCCCCGCTCCCCGAACCTTTTCCGCATCCGGATCGAGCGGCCAGCGCGGGCGCGCGGGCAGGTCGAGCGGATCGGTGAGGCCGAGCGCGAACCGCTCAGCCCCGGCCCAGGCGATCATGGCCGCATTGTCGGTGCAGAGCCAGAGCGGTGGGGCGATGAAGGGAAGATCATGCTCGGCGGCAAGCGCGGTGAGCGCGTTGCGCACGGCGGTATTGGCCGCGACCCCGCCCGCGACGACCAGCGCCGTCGCCTGCGGCGCCTTGGCCAGCGCGATGCGGGTGCGGTCGACCAGACAATCGACCACCGCCTGCTGGAAGGACGCGGCGAGATCCTCGGGGGCGAACTTGCCGACCTTGCGCGCGACGTCGCTTTTGAGGCCCGCGAAGGAGAAATGCGGTTCGCCAGAACCCACCAGCGGCCGGGGGAGAGGGACCGAGCGGGGATCGCCGTCCAGCGCCGCACGCTCGACTGCGGGGCCGCCGGGGAAACCGAGGCCAAGCAGTTTGGCGGTCTTGTCGAACGCCTCACCCGCCGCGTCGTCGATGGTGGTGGCAAGACGGCGGTAGCGGCCAACCCCCTCGACCAGCAGCAGCTGGCAATGCCCGCCCGAGACAAGCAGGAGCAGATAGGGGAAGGCAAGGCCCGGCTCGGCGAGGCGCGGCGAGAGCGCGTGCCCTTCAAGGTGGTTGACCGCGACCAGCGGCTTGTTCGCGGCATGGGCGAGCGCCTTGCCGGTGACGAGACCCACCATGACGCCACCGATCAGGCCGGGCCCGGCTGTCGCGGCGATCGCATCGACATCGGCAAGCGAGACATTCGCCTCTTCCAGCGCCGCCTCGATCAACGGCCCCAGCGCCTCGACATGCGCGCGCGCGGCGATCTCGGGAACCACGCCGCCGAACGGGCGATGCGCCTCATCCTGCCGGGCAAGCC
>DATIGZ010000449.1:0-3552 GCA_035481255.1 Sphingomonas sp.
ACGGCCCGGGTGACCCCGCCGCGACTGGTGAATATGCCGTGCCGGTGATCCGCGAACTGCTGGAGACGAAGAAGCCGTTGTTCGGCATCTGCCTCGGCCACCAGCTGCTCGGCCTCGCCGTCGGCGCGCAGACCACCAAGATGTTCCAGGGCCATCGCGGCGCTAACCATCCGGTCAAGCGCCTCAGCGACGGCGCGGTCGAGATCACGTCGATGAACCACGGCTTCGCGGTCGACCGCGAGACGCTGCCCGCGAACGTGACCGAGACGCATGTCTCGCTGTTCGACGGCAGCAATTGCGGGATCGAGATCGACGGCGGCCGCGCGTTCAGCGTGCAGTACCACCCCGAGGCTTCGCCCGGGCCGCAGGACAGCTTCTATCTGTTCGAGCGGTTCGTGGGGATGCTGCGGTGAGGCGGAAGTGCGCGCTTGGCTGGAGAATGGCATGACCTCCAGCAAGCGTAAGCGCCGGGCGCCGGTGGCGATCGAGGCGACCCAGCGGAAGACGCTGGAACGCCCCCGCCGATGGCCCCGGTTTGAAGCGACCTCTGGCTGGGTCGCGGCCGCCTTCTTCCTGATCGCCTTGGTCTATCATCTCCTCATCGGGGAATAAGCAGTTGCCCAAACGTACCGACATCTCCTCCATCCTCGTCATCGGCGCGGGTCCGATCGTCATCGGTCAGGCGTGCGAGTTCGACTATTCGGGCACGCAGGCGATCAAGGCGCTCAAGGAAGAGGGCTATCGCATCGTCCTGGTCAATTCGAACCCGGCGACGATCATGACCGATCCCGAGCTGGCCGACGCGACCTATGTCGAGCCGATCACCCCCGCGGTGGTCGCCAAGATCATCGAGAAGGAGCGGCCCGACGCCGTCCTTCCCACGATGGGCGGGCAGACCGCGCTCAACACCGCACTCGCGCTCGCCAATGACGGGACGCTGGAGAAGTTCGGCTGCATCATGATCGGCGCCGATGCCGAGGCGATCGACAAGGCCGAGGACCGGCTGAAGTTCAAGGACGCGATGACCAAGATCGGGCTGGAATCGGCCCGTTCGGCGATCGCGCACAGCGAGGCGGACGCGCTGGCGGCGCTGGAGAAGGTCGGCCTGCCCGCGATCATCCGTCCCAGCTTCACCATGGGCGGTTCGGGCGGCGGTATCGCTTACAACCGCGAGGAGTTCCTGACGATCGTTCGCAGCGGCCTCGACCTGTCGCCGACGACCGAGGTGCTGATTGAGGAATCGCTCCTCGGCTGGAAGGAATATGAGATGGAGGTCGTGCGCGATCGCAACGACAACGCCATCATCATCTGCTCGATCGAGAATATCGATGCGATGGGCACCCATACCGGTGACTCGATCACCGTCGCGCCCGCGCTGACGCTGACCGACAAGGAATATCAGATCATGCGCAACGCATCGATCGCGGTGCTCCGGGAAATCGGCGTGGAAACAGGTGGTTCGAACGTGCAGTTCGCGGTCAATCCGAAGGACGGCCGCCTGATCGTGATCGAGATGAACCCGCGCGTGTCGCGGTCCTCGGCGCTGGCATCGAAGGCGACCGGATTCCCAATCGCCAAGGTCGCGGCCAAGCTTGCTGTCGGCTACACGCTCGACGAGATCGAGAACGACATCACCGGTGCGACGCCGGCTTCATTCGAACCGACGATCGATTACGTCGTCACCAAGATCCCGCGCTTCGCGTTCGAGAAGTTCAAGGGTGCTGAAGCGACGCTCGGTACCGCGATGAAGTCGGTCGGCGAGGTGATGGCGATCGGCCGCAACATCCATGAATCGATGCAGAAGGCGCTGCGCGGCCTCGAAACCGGCCTCAGTGGCTTTAACAATGTCGACGCGCTGGCCGGTGCGCCCCGCGACGAGATCGAGGCAGCGTTGGCGATCCGTTCGCCCGACCGGCTGCTAATCGCGGCGCAGGCGCTGCGCGAAGGCTTCACCGTCGCCGAAGTGCACGCGCTCACCAAATACGATCCCTGGTTCCTCGAGCGGATGGCGGAGATCGTCCGCGCTGAGACTGAGGTTGCCGCCAATGGCCTGCCGCAGGACGCGGCGGGGATGCGCAAGCTCAAGTCGATGGGCTTCAGCGACAAGCGGCTCGCCTGGCTGGCGCTGCAATCGGCCAATCTGCGCGAAGGCGCGGGGGCGATGGCGCGGTCGTCAGGACTGATCGGCGAGGTCGTCAAGGCGATGACTGGCGGCGTGACCGAGGCCGACGTGCGAGCGCACCGTCACAAGCTCGGCGTGCGCCCGGTGTTCAAGCGGATCGATACCTGCGCGGCGGAGTTCGACGCGCGCACGCCGTACATGTACTCGACCTATGAGGCACCGAGCTTTGGCGAGCCCGAGTGCGAGAGCCAGCCCTCGGACCGCAAGAAGGTCGTGATCCTCGGCGGCGGTCCCAACCGGATCGGGCAGGGGATCGAGTTCGACTATTGCTGCTGCCACGCCTGCTTCGCGCTGTCGGACGCCGGGTTCGAGACGATCATGGTCAACTGCAACCCGGAAACGGTTAGCACGGACTATGACACGTCCGACCGCCTCTATTTCGAGCCGCTGACCGCTGAGGACGTGCTGGAGATCCTGCACGTCGAACAGTCGAAGGGCGATCTGCTCGGCGTGATCGTCCAGTTCGGAGGGCAGACTCCGCTCAACCTGGCACGTTCTCTCGAAGCGGCGGGGATCCCGATCCTCGGCACCTCGCCCGACGCGATCGACCTGGCCGAGGATCGCGAGCGCTTCGCCGACCTGGTGTCGAAGCTCGGCCTCAAGCAGCCCGCCAACGGCATCGCGCGCAGCCGGGAAGAGGCGATCGCGGTGGCCGAGCGGATCGGCTATCCGGTACTGACGCGGCCCTCCTATGTGCTCGGCGGCCGGGCGATGGAGATCGTCGATACGGTCGAGCAGCTCGATCACTATATCCAGACCGCGGTTCAGGTATCGGGCGACGCGCCCGTGCTGATCGACCAGTATCTGCGCGACGCGGTCGAGGTGGATGTGGACGCGATCGCCGATGGCGACGATGTCGTGGTCGCGGGCGTGCTCCAGCATATCGAGGAAGCCGGCGTCCATTCGGGCGACAGCGCCTGCTCGATCCCGCCCTATTCGCTCTCGGCGGAGATCATCGCGGAGATCGAGCGCCAGACCGAGGCGCTGGCGCGCGGGCTCAACGTGAAGGGGCTGATGAACATCCAGTTCGCGGTCAAGGACGGCGAAGTCTATCTGATCGAGGTCAATCCGCGTGCTTCGCGCACCGTGCCGTTCGTCGCCAAGGCGATCGGCGCGCCCATCGCGAAGATCGCGAGCCGGGTGATGGCGGGCGAGAAGCTCAGGGACCTGCCGAAGATCGACCGCGACATCGACTATGTTGCGGTCAAGGAGGCGGTGTTCCCGTTCAACAAGTTCCCGGGCGTCGATCCGGTCCTGTCGCCGGAAATGAAGTCCACGGGCGAAGTGATGGGGATCGACAGCGATTTCCCGATCGCCTTCGCCAAGTCGCAGCTCGGCGCGGGGATTGACCTCGATCAGATAGACTTCGC
>DATIGZ010000450.1:0-1529 GCA_035481255.1 Sphingomonas sp.
GTTGAGATCATATTGCTTGAACAGATAGCCCGGCAGCCAGAACAGGAAGAACCACCAGATCGGGTCGATGAAGAACTTGCCCAGCGAATAGGCCCAGGTCTCCTTGCGCGTCAGCACCGTGGCATAGCCGATCGGCTTGACCGGATCGGCCGGGTCCTGCTCGATCCACGCGAGCTCGCCTTCGCTGACCTTGGGGTGCTGGCGCGGGCTGCGATACATCGCCCACCACGCGATCAGCCACACAAAGCTGATCACGCCGGTGACGACGAACGCCATGCGCCAGCCCCAGGCGATGACCATCAACGGCACCACCAGCGGGGTGATCACCGCGCCGATATTGGCGCCGGCGTTGAACACGCCGATCGCGAACGCGCGCTCCTTGGCCGGGAACCATTCGGTCACCGCCTTGATGCCCGCCGGGAAGTTGCCCGATTCGCCGATACCGAGACCGAAGCGCGCCATCGCGAACTGGGTCATCGAATAGGCGCCGCCATGCGCGATATGCGCGAGCTGCCAGATGACGAAGGCGACCGCATAGCCGACGCGCGCGCCGACCATGTCCACGAACTTGCCGAAGCCGATATAGCCGATCGCATAGGCGATCTGGAACCAGATGATGACGCCCGCGAAATCGCGTTCGGACCAGCTCAGATCCTCCATCAGCGTGGGCTTGAGCACGCCGATCATCTGCCGGTCGATATAGTTGATGACGGTGGCCGCGAACAGCAGCGCCACGATCATCCAGCGGTAGCGTCCCGCTTTGGTGGCGGCCGCCATGCGGATGCCGTCAGCCTGGCTCGCGTCCATTCAGTCTTCTCCTTTTACCCGCCCCGTTTTCCGAGGCCCGGTTATTCAGCCCCGTTACCGGGGCCGGGCCGCCTCGATCGAGCAGCTCACCTGCATGCCGTTGAACGTCGCCGTCACTGTGGCACCGACAGGCACCTCATGTACACCGGTTACCGCGCCCGACGAGATCCACTGCCCCGCCTCGAGCGCCACGCCACGCCGCGCCATCGTCTCGAACAGGAAACGCGCCGCGCCGACCGGACCGTCGAGCATCGTGCGCGCGGTCGCGGTGCCGGCCTGCTCGCCGTCGATCAGCAGCGTCACCGGCCAGTCGACGAAGTCGAGGTTGCGCCAGTCGGGAATCGCTTCGCCGATCACCAGCCCGTAATTGTTGCCGAAGTCCGAAATGGTGACGAGCGGGCCGAGCGCGTTGATCCCCGGGAAGGGCGAGCTCGCGACTTCGATCCCGACATGCACCGCGTCAATCAGATCGGCAGCCTCCTCCATCGTATAGCTGGTCTTGGCCGGATCGGGCGCGCGGGCGATGCGCAGCAGGAATTCGGCCTCGCCCGCGGCGAAGCCTTCGGCGAACACCGGCATGGCCGGACTCGCGCCGACGCCATCGCGCACGCTGTTGGCGAAGATCGGGCCGGCGAGACGGTTGGTGCCGAGCTGGCCGTCGAGCGGCGGGTTGATCTTGCCGACCTTCCAGCCGGCGACCTGCCCGCCGGTCAGCGCGCGCG
>DATIGZ010000451.1:0-4341 GCA_035481255.1 Sphingomonas sp.
CTTCTCGACCGCCTCGCCATACAGCGCCGCATCGTCCTCACCCAGGTGAAGCTGCAACAACTCCCCCTCGACCGCGACCCGCGACCGGCGCAGCGGTCCCGCGACCCCGCCCGACAGCCGCTGCCCCAGCCGCATCGCCAACCCCCAGAGCCGCGCGCGTTCAAGCGCATCGGGTGAGGCAAGCTGCCCCACCGGCGCGGGTGACTCCAGCCCCCCACCCAGCGAGGTAAATAGCGCCTGTGCGAGCAAGGCCCGCCCGCGCGCATCGATCCCGACCCAATTGCCGTGCAGCGCGATCTCGGTCCCGCGCTCTGCCCGGAATTCCGGGTTCGCGCGCCAGCCCACATCGGCCAGCAGGCACGCGGCATGGCGCAACCGCACCAGCGACTCGTCGTCGTCCCCGAACAGCGGCGCAATCCATGCATCGAGCAGGTCGCCATGCTCCGGGAACCGCCCTGAGCGCCGCGCCTCGTCGCGTGCCGCGACGATCAGCGGATCGGCCTGCCGCTCCGCAATCGACAATTCGCCATAGAGCAGCCCCTCGCGCAGCCCGAACGCCGACGCCACGGTCTCACGACTGCCCAGATGCTTGATCAGCACGCCAAGCAGCGCGGCGGCATCCTCCATCGTCACGACGCGGCCCGACGACAGGTTCGGCACCGCGCGGATCTTGCCCTTGCCCAGCTGCTGGATCGTGCGTTGAAGCCGGGTCACGGTCGCCGCGGGCATCGCATATTCGTGGATCACCGGCAGCGGATAGCCGGTCAGGTGCATGTCGAGCCGCGCCAGCGCGCGCCACGACCCGCCGACCAGATAGAAGGGCAGCCCGGCGCCACGCCCCGTCCAGCCGGCTTCCTTGAGCAGCTCGGCGACGGTGCGGTCCAGCGTCCCCTTCCCCTTCTCGCGGATCGCGCCGATACGCAGGACGCCCAGAGGAAAGGACACGCGGTCGGTCACCGTTCCCGCAACGACACGCACCAGCTCCAGCGATCCGCCGCCCAGATCGCCGACGATCCCGTCGGCCTCGGGAATGCCCGACAGCACGCCATAGCCCGCCGCCAGCGCCTCGGCCTCGCCCGATAGCAGTTCGACATCCAGCCCCAGCGACTGCGCGATCGCGATCAGCTGGCCGCCGTTCGACGCCTCGCGCACCGCGGCGGTGGCGACCGTGCGGATCGAATCGGCCTCCATCTCACGCGCCAGACTCGCGAAACGCGCCAGCGCGGTGGTCGCCATGGTCAGCGCGGCCTCGTCGATCGCGCCGGTCTCGGTCAGCGACCGGCCAAGGCCTGCCATCACCTTTTCGTTGAACAGGGTTGCGGGCAGCCGCGCCGCGCCGTCATAGACGACAAGGCGGATCGAGTTCGAACCGATGTCGATGATCGCCGTGCGCTGCGCGGACGGCACCGGCTCGGCGCGGGGCTTGCGGAACAGAAGTGAGGTCACGCTCACCCGCTACGCTCCGCACGCCAGCGGCGCAACGACAGCTTGGGCACCGCCTCGCTCGTTTCCAGCGCCGCGCCGCGTCCCGACAGCGACGGGTTGGTCATGAAGTAGCGGTGCAGGTTGAACGGCTTGGGGCCGGGATCTTCGCGCACATAGCGGCCATCGCTTTCCAGCTCCCAGCTCTGCTCGGTGTCGATCAGATTGGCGACCATCACCTGATCCAGCACCTGATCGTGTACCGTCGGATTTTGCAACGGAAGCATGAACTCGACACGCCGGTCAAAGTTGCGCGGCATCCAGTCGGCCGATGAGATGAACAGCTTTGCGCCGTCATTCGGCAGCGCCTTCCCGTTGCCGAACGCCCAGATGCGGCTATGCTCCAGGAAGCGCCCGACCACCGACTTGACGGTGATATTCTCGGACATCCCGGCAATCCCGGGCCGCAGGCAGCAAATGCCGCGAATCACCAGGTCGATCTCGACCCCGGCATTGCTCGCCTCGTACAGCTTCTCGATCATCGACGGATCGACCAGTGAGTTCATCTTCGCCCACACTGCCGCGGGCTTTCCGGCCAGCGCATTGGCGATCTCGCCATCGACCAGCTCCATCAGCCGATCGCGCAGATGCCTCGGCGATACCGTCAACAGCTCCAGATCCTCCGGCTCGACATAGCCGGTGACGTAATTGAAGATCTTCGCCGCATCGCGCCCGATCCGCGGATCGGCGGTGAAGAAGCTCAGATCGGTGTAGATGCGCGCGGTCACCGGGTGGTAGTTGCCGGTGCCGAAATGGCAGTAGGTGCGGAATTCGTCGCCCTCACGCCGCACCACCATCGAAACCTTGGCGTGGGTCTTCCAGGTGGTGAAGCCATAGATCACCTGAACGCCCGCGCGCTCCAGCGCCGATGCCCACAGCAAATTCTGTTCCTCGTCGAACCGCGCCTTCAGCTCGACCACCGCGGTCACCGACTTGCCCGCCTCGGCCGCCGCGATCAGCGCCTGAATCACCGCCGATTGCTTGCCCGCGCGATACAGCGTCTGCTTGATCGCGACCACGTCCGGGTCGCTCGCCGCCTGTTTGAGGAAGGCGAGAACCACGTCGAACGTCTCATAGGGGTGGTGGATGACGATATCCTTGGCCTTGATCGCTGCGAAGCAATCGCCGCCAAACTCGCGGATACGCTCGGGAAAACGCGGAGCGTAGGGTGAGAATTTGAGGTCGGGGCGATCCTCCTCGACGATCATCGACAGGTCGCCGACACCCAGAAAGCCGCCGGTCTCGGTCAGCAACGCCTCGCTGCCGCCCAGTTCCTCCAGCAGCACCGCCTCGAGCGCGGGATCGATGCCCTCCTCCATCTCGAGCCGGATGACGCGTCCCCGCCGCCGCCGCTTGATCGCGGTGCGGAAGTACAGGACCAGATCCTCGGCCTCTTCTTCCAGCTCGATATCGCTGTCGCGCAGCACCCGGAAGGTCGCTGACTTCTTGACCTCGTAGCCCGGAAAAAGAAGTGAAGAGAAACGCTTGAGCAGCGTCTCTACGGGTACGTAGCGCGCGCGCTCGCCCGGCACGCGGACGAAGCGGGGGCTCGCCGGGGGCAGCAGCACCAGCTCGCGGATCGGCTCGCCGTCGCTCTGGCGGACGAGGTCGAAGATCACGCTCAGCCCCTTGTTGGGGATGAACGGGAACGGGTGCGCCGGGTCCAGCGCCTGCGGGGTCAGGATCGGAAAGATCTGCAACCTGAAATGGTTCTCGACCCATTCGGCGACCTCGCCGACGATCGCATCCGCATCGAGCATCTCGATCCCGCGCTCGCCCAGTTCGCTGCGGATATCGTTCCACACCGCCTGCTGGCTGTCGACCAGATCGCCCGCCTGCTCGACGATCGCGGTGAGCTGCTGCGCCGGGGTCAGACCATCCTGCGAATGCGCCTCCACCTCCTGCATCTGCTGGCCCTTGAGGCCGGCGACGCGGACCATGAAAAACTCATCGAGGTTGGAGCCGGAGATGGAGAGGAAGCGCAACCGCTCGAGCAGCGGGTGGGCGGTGTTGGTCGCCTCCTCCATTACCCGCCGGTTGAACGCCAGCCAGCTCAGCTCCCGGTTGAAGTAGCGCGCGCCCTGTTCGATGCGGGCTTCGTCGTCGGGCTTCAGTTGCGCGCGGCTGGACATGCTTCCTCGTTCAGGGTTGCGCGCCCGGCTCCTTGAGAAGTCCGGACGCGGTCAGTGTGGACTTCGCCGCCGGGATCGACAAGCGCCGGTTGCGGCGGCGGCTGGCATCCTCTTCCAGCGCCTCCGCGGTACGCAGGATCGTCAGGTAATCCCGCTCGATCCGCCGCATCACCCAAGCCACTACATCGGGATTTGCGACAATCTCGTGACGGTCCAGCAATTGTTGCAGGATCTCGGTCGCCAGCGCGTCGCCGGGCTGCTCGATCCTCGCCACCGCGCTGGCATTGAGCCGCGAACGCAGGTCCGGCAGCCTCACCTGCCAGACCGGGGGTGCATCGTCCGCCACCAGGAACAGCGGGCGGTGCGCCGCCTGCGCCTCGTTCCACGCGTGGAACAGCATCGTCTCGCTCTGGCGGTCGGCTTCGTCGATCATCGTCCCGCCGCTGCGCACCGCCATCGTTCGCGCCAGCAGGCTGCGGCCCGACTTGCGCGGCCCGGTGATGATCGCCGCCATCACCGGCCAGGTCGCCCAATGCTCCAGGATATGAACCGCTCTGGAATTGCCGTCGCCGATCAGGAACCTGTCCTCACGCGCGCCGGCTGGCCGGTCGAGCGGCAGGGAAAACTGGCTCATCCGTCGGTGCTGTTCCCGGCGGCCGTCGGCTGGGTCGCAGGCGCCGGGGTCGAGCCGCCGCCGCGGCGGATACGCAACACACCCGCCCCTTCC
>DATIGZ010000452.1:0-1903 GCA_035481255.1 Sphingomonas sp.
GCACTGCCAGCGAATCGAGGATCCGCCGGGCGAGCGACGCCGCGCGGTGCGGCTGATCGCCGCCGGGCTGGACGATCGCAAACTCGTCGCCGCCGAGCCGCGCCAGTGCCTCGTTCCCGGTCATGCACTCGCGAATGCGCCGTGTTACCTCGACCAGCAGCGCGTCGCCCGTCGGGTGACCGTGAATGTCATTCACCGCCTTGAACCGGTCGAGGTCGAGGCACAGCAAAGCGACTGGCGCCTGCTCGGTCGAACGCGTCAGCGCATCGGCGAGCAGATGGTTGAGGCTCAGCCGATTGGCGGCGCCTGTCAGCGGGTCGTGCGCGGCCAGATGCGCGATACGCGCCGCCGCCGCAGTCTGTTCGGACACGTCGCGCAGCACGACCATGTCGCGATCGACGCCCAGCAGTTGCCCGCGCCGGAACGCCATCTCGACATCGATCTGCTCGCCGTCGCACGCACGCAGCCGGGTGTTGAAGAAGCCCGGTCCGCGCCGTTGCGGCGCTTCGTCCGCCATCTCGGGCAACAACGCGGACAGGACGAGACCTTCGGGGGGATGCACCGGATCATAGCCCGCCAGTCCCCAGAAGGTGGTATTGGCGTCCACGATCACGTCGTTCTCGAGGATCGCGAGTGCCTCCAGCGCGCTTTCGCTGAAGCTCTTGAGCCGCTCCGCTTCGCGCTGGGCGTGGCGCGCGATCCTTGCTTCGGCGAGCGCCGTGACCAGCCCGACGCCCAGGATCGCCGCGGCCAGCGTCGCGATCAGGAACGCCAGAGTGCCCGATTCGATCGTGCTCGGATCAATCGTCAGTCCCGATTCCGGATAAATCGTCACCGCCGCCATCGCGCCGAAATGAATCGCGCAGATCGCCAGCACCAAAGCAAGCGCGGGCAGCACCGGAATCCGTCGCCAGCGCCGCTCCGCCCAGTGAAATCCGGCATAGCTGAGCGTGATCCCGACCGCGATCGAGCCGGCGATCATCGATCCGTCATAGGCGATGCGCCCGGTGGTCTGGAGCGCCGTCATGCCCGTCTTGTGCATCGCCGCGACCCCGACGGCGAAAATCGCCGGTGCAGCGAGCCGCCAGAATTTCCGCTTCGCGAAGAAGGCACGCCATGCCGTAGTCGACGCCGCCACGCCCACGCCGATCGACAGCATCGTGCGCAGCGGATCATAGGCGGTGGGCAGATTCGGCTGATAGGCGAGCATCGCGATGAAATGCGTCGCCCAGATACCGCCGCCGGACACGAAGCCGAGCGCGGCGAGCCAGCGCAAGCGCCGACCGGCGCGCATCTCGCCGATCTGCGCCGCGAGCAGGAACGCGGTCAGCATCGACAGCAGGCAAACAATCGCTGCCACGATGACGAGTCCGAAGTCATGTTCGGTCGTCAAACAGGAAAGTACGCGCAGCAAGGCCCCTCCCCAAAGAACACTGGAAACTAGTATCATGTTCTTATCAAGCGATGAAGACTTGATCCCAAGCGGACCTATTAGTCGGTTACGGGACAAACACCGCGCAGTGATAGTAAATCATCTTGAAACCAGAGAGGCAGTGTAGCCGATCCGGCACCGCGGCAACCTGCCGTCGTGCCGTCCCTCGCAAGGCAAGTTGCATTTGCAACTGGAGCTTGCCACGCTCGCTCTTCCGCCGCCGGAGATGTTTATGCGCCTTGCCCTGATCGCCGCACTGCTCGCGTCCGCCGCACCCGCCTTCGCGCATGACGAACCCGCGCCCGCGCAGGCATCGAAGCCGGTCCCCAAGGAACAGCTGCTGAAACCGCCGGCGGATGCGGTTCATTATGTGGTCGTGTCGGAGGCGGGCAAGCATGGCGACCAGTGGCGCTGGCAGCTTCCCGACGGCCGCACCGCCTATCGCTGGTCGCAGGAGCTGCGGGGCTGGAT
>DATIGZ010000453.1:0-2807 GCA_035481255.1 Sphingomonas sp.
CCGCAGACCCTTTCGCTCCCCCCGCAAACCGGCAAGCTGGTGGCGTCCGAAGAGATGGGGTCCGACCTGCCGGGATCGAGCGTCAATGAGGAACGTGCCCAGTTCGCGTTCTCCACGACCGCGCGCTTTCCCGGCGCGAACGGGCAAATTCGAAACCGGCTGCCTGCCTGGCAGCTCATTGCGATCGCGATTGCGGGTGCAGTCGCGGTGGTGGTGGTGCTCGCCGGCATGCTGGCGGTTTCGAACGAGCTTCAACCCCTGCTCACGCGGATACTCACTAGCTGATCGCCGGCCCCCGCCGGCGAGGGGGAGAGACCGATGCTCAAACAACGACTGGAAGCCGCGCAGACGATCCGCGCGAGCTTCATCAACGCCGAGACCATCATCGATGCCGCGGCAATGCACGCGGCGGACTGCGCGGCGCGCATGCTGACCGCACGCGCCGACGCCAGGCTGCCGATCCATGTCGGGCTCGAAGCGATGGCCAAGGTCGCCGAGGCCGCCTCGCTCACGGTGCGTGCGCGCCAGCTGATCCTCGAAGCGCATCCGCTGATGGCCGAGCTGCCCGGCGAGATCGGGCTTGGCCGCATCGCCGGCTTTGGCGGCACCGAGGACTGTCCCGCACTCGCCAAGCCGACCGGCGCGCTCGCGCCTGTCGTCGCGCTCGCACCGGTCAGCAGCGCCGCCTGATCGGGGTTGACCGGGCCGGCAAAAGCTGGCCCGGTCACCCGATGGGGCAGGCCGTCATCTATTATGCGCTGTTGAGCCTGGCATGCGGCTTTGCACTCTGGCGCGGCGGGGGACCCGAACGGGTCGTGGCGCTGCTGTTCGTCGTGGCCTCGATCGCCTCGGACAATGCCTATGCGATTGGGCAGGACAAATATCTCAGCGTCGAGGTCGGGGTGCTGGCGATCGACCTGACACTGCTCGCCTGCCTGGTGGCGGTGATGCTGCTGGCCAATCGCTTCTGGCCGATCGCGATGGTGTCGCTGCACGGGCTTGGGGTGGTGGCGCATTGGGTGCGCGCGCAGGAGGCGGGGATGATCCCGCCGACCTACAATGCGCTGCTCTCGCTGTGGAGCTACCCGATGCTGCTGATCCTTGTCGTCGCGACGATCCGGCATCGCCGGCGGCGCAGGCGGCACGGAGCCGATCGCTCCTGGCGGCGCTCCTCGCGCCGGCCAGCGTCGAGCCCGGGCGCGACGCCGGGCGCCTCCTAGACCGGTTCGGGACGCTCGCGGCGGTGCTCGCCGCCGAGCGCGCGATGCTCACCGCGACGTGCGGCGTGCAGGCGGGGGGCTGGCTCGCGCTGGTCGCGGAAGGCATGCGCCACGCGCTGGCGACCGCCGCGTTCGAGGGGCCGGTGATCACCAGTTCCGACGCGCTGCAGCGCTATCTCCAGCTGGCGCAGGGCAGCGCGCGGGTCGAGCTGGTGCGCATCCTCTATCTCACCGCGCGGCACCGGCTGATCTGCGACGAGATCGCCTCGCGCGGCACGATCGACGAGGCGGTGCTGCACGTGCGCGAGGTGCTGGCGCGCGCGCTCGAACTCGGCGCGGCGGCGATCGTGCTCGTCCACAATCACCCGAGCGGCGATCCCACGCCGAGCAAGGCCGATCTCGACATGACCCGGCGCCTCGCCGCGACGGGCAAGGGACTCGGCGTGCATCTGCTCGATCATCTCATCGTGGCGCGCGCCGGGATGATGAGCTTTCGCGCGCAGGGGCTGTTGTGAGGCGCGCGCTGGAGATGACTCCGATCCGGATCAATCGCGGCGGGCATGGCGAGCGCGATCGTGCTGGGTCGCGCGCAAGGAGACGACATTGATGACCCAAGCCGATTGCGAGCACCAACCCCCTTTCGACGCCTGGCAGGGAGCCGTCACGGCGTTGCTGTTCGCGCATGATATACCGCAGCAAAGCGCATTCGCCGGGCCAGTACAGGCGCGTGCGCTGCGCCTGCTCGGACCCTGGCCGCTCGCCGGCGAAGCCGACGCCCTCTGGCCGGCGAGCGCCGACCTCGTGCTGATCGACCTGATGGCGGCGCCTGACGCGGCGGCCGAGGCCTTTCTCGCCCAGACCCTGCCGGGCCTTGGCGAGGCCGGTATCGCGATCGTCGCGGCGATCGATCCGGCGCAGATCGATCTCGCGGCACCTTATCTGCTCCCGCTCCACGCCGAGATCCTGTGCGCGCCCGATGCAGAGACGGTGGACAGGGCGATCGCGCGCGCGCTGGAACCGGCGGCAAGGCGGCTCAACGAACCGGGCGTGGTCGCGGTCGACCAGCTGCGCGACATGCACGACCATGCCTCGCGCCTTGCCGAACGGCTGCGCGGGCTGCTCGCGGCAGGCGCGCTCGACCTCTCGCACACGGCGGGAGCACGACAGGTCAGCGCGGTGACGGTACGCGCGCTGATCCGCCGCCGGCGCCTGCGCGAGCGCTTCTTCGAGGAGGAGCTGTTCGCCGATCCCGCCTGGGACATGCTGCTCGACCTCTATGCCGCGCGGCTCGAAGGGGGACGGGTGTGCGTGTCGAGCCTGTGCTATGCCGCAGCGGTTCCGTCGACCACTGCCTTGCGCTGGATCGCGCAGATGACCAAAGCCGGGCTGCTCGCGCGCGAGGCCGATCCGCACGACCGGCGGCGGCACTATATGCTGCTGACCGAGCGCGCGGCGGCGAGCATGAACGCCTATTTCCTGTCGCTTGCCGCAGGACGCGAGTTCGATTGAGCTAGGGCGTGCGGTCGAGAGTGATCGCGTGCGGTTCGGCGCGAACCGCGAGTTTCAGCGCGGCGGCGAGGCTGGCGG
>DATIGZ010000454.1:0-5862 GCA_035481255.1 Sphingomonas sp.
CGCCGAAGAACAGGTCGGCCTTGTGTCCGCCAATCTCGCCCGACAGGTCGAAACGGCCGAACGCCCCCTCGGTATGGATATCCTGCTCGAGCACGATCGGGATCGGGTGACGCAGATCGGTGCCGGTCGCATAGACCCCGCCCTCGAACACCAGCCCCTCCGACAGCCGCAGCCGCGTCTGAAGCGTGACACGCCGCACGTCCTGATCGCGCGCCCATCGGCCGGCGACCGCCGCGGCGCTCGCCTGACGCGGGTTGGCGCGCGCCTGCGCCAGCGTCAGCGTCCCGGGTGTGCCCTGATCGATCGCCGCCGCCGTGGCGATCAGCCGGATCTCGCTGTCCGCGCCGATGCGGTAGCCGAGGTTCACCGTTCCGCGCAGTTGCTCGCTCGCCGAGTTCACGCGATAGCCGTCGGACGTGTAGGCGCTGATCGAGCCATAGGCGTCGAAATCGCCGGTCACACCGCCGGCCGCGGCCTGTCCGCGCCAGCTGTCATAGCTCCCACCCTCGGCGCGGAGCAGGATCGTGGAGGGCGTGGTGCGACCGCTGGTGGTGACGAGGTTCACCGCCCCGCCCAACTGCGCGCCGCCGAAGCGCAGCGCGTTGCCGCCCTTGTACACCTCGATCAGCCGCGCGGAGAGGATGTCGACCTTCTGGAAATCCGAAAAGCCGTCGGCATCCGCGAAGGACACGCCGTTCTCGGCGATCAGCACGCCGCGCTGATGGTTGCTCTGGCCGATCCCCGATCCGCGGATCGACAAGCGCGATTCCTCGCCATAGCGCTTGTTGGAGAGCACGCCCGGCACATCGCGCAGCACGTCGGGCATGCCGATGGCGAGGCGGTCCTCGAACGTCTCGGCCGCGACCACAGCGACCGCGCCGGGGGTGCGCGACAGCCGTTCGCGGGCCTCGGCGACGGCGGGGGGATCGTCGGGATTGGCCTTGCCGGTCACGATGATCTCGGGCTCGCGCGCCTCGGGGTCCTCGGCGGCGAAAGCGGGCGCCGATGTCATTTGGGCAAGACAGGTGGCGGCGAGCAGTGCCGCCGCGTAACGGGTTTTCATGATTGCATGGTCCTGATCGGCGCGCGGAAGGTCCGCGCGCGCGTTTCGTCAATTGGGCGAAAGGATCAGGCGGTCGGCGGGGGTCCGCGCAGAGGGGGTCTCAGATACCTTGTGCGGGGCAGCGGCGGCGTGGCGACGGCGGCAAGGCTGAGCGCGAGGATGAAAAGCAGCGCCGCGGCGAGCAGCACCGGGTCCGCGCCCGGCAGCCACGCCAGCCCGAGTCCGGAAAAGGCGCAGGGCTGGTCCGCCTTGGCGGCGTCACCGGACTTGGCGGGCATGCCGGGCACGTCGATCGCGACGTGCTGCGGCCCGAACTCGGTGCAGACCAGCACCATCATCTGCCCCGGCACGGCGGCGGGCATGAACCCGGCCGGCACCGCCACCTTCATCGCCAGCGCCAGCGCGATCAGCGCGGCGGCAAGTCGGGGGTGGTCGAGGATGAAGCGCCGGAACACGCCGCGCGGTTAGCGGCTGGCGTGCCGCCTGTCATCCGCTAAAGGGTCGGACAAATTGTCCATGCAGGGATATGCAATGACCGTCACGATCAAGGCCGCCGATCTGATCGACAGCGTCGCCGACGCGCTTCAGTTCATCAGCTACTACCACCCGATGGACTATATCCGCGCGCTGGGTGAGGCCTATAAGGCCGAGCAGTCGCCCGCCGCCAAGGACGCGATCGCGCAGATCCTGACCAACAGCCGCATGTGCGCCGAGGGCCATCGCCCGATCTGCCAGGACACCGGCATCGTCAACGTCTTCGTCAAATGGGGCATGGACTGCCGCCTAGACGACACCAGCCGCTCGCTTCAGGAAGTGGTCGATGAGGGCGTGCGCCGCGCCTATCTCCATCCCGAGAACAAGCTGCGCGCCTCGGTCCTCGCCGATCCGGCCTTCACCCGCCGCAACACCCGCGACAACACGCCCTGCGTCCTGCATGTCGAGATGGTCGCGGGCGACCATGTCCATGTCGACGTCGCGGCCAAGGGCGGCGGCAGCGAGAACAAGTCCAAGTTCAAGATGATGAACCCCAGCGACTCGATCGTCGACTGGGTGATCGAAATGCTGCCCCAGATGGGCGCCGGCTGGTGCCCGCCGGGGATGCTTGGCATCGGCATCGGCGGCACCGCCGAACATTGCGTCCTTCTCGCCAAGAAGGCGCTGATGGAACAGATCGACATGGCGACGCTCAAGCAGCGCGGCCCGCAGAACGATATCGAGAAGCTGCGCATCGAGATCTTCGACAAGGTCAATGCGCTGGGCATCGGCGCGCAGGGTCTTGGCGGTCTCGCCACCATCCTCGACGTCAAGATCATGGACGCGCCGTGCCACGCCGCGGGCAAGCCGGTCGCGATGATCCCCAACTGCGCCGCCACCCGCCACGCGCATTTCAGCCTCGACGGCTCGGGACCCGCCTATCTCGAGGCGCCCAGGCTCGACGAATGGCCCGACGTCAACTGGACGCCGGACAAAGCCGCGATCCGCGTCGATCTCGACACGCTGACGCCCGGGGTGGTGCAAAGCTGGAAGCAGGGCGACCGCCTCCTCCTCAACGGCAAGATGCTCACCGGCCGCGACGCCGCGCACAAGCGCATCGCCGACATGCTCGCCGCGGGTGAACCGCTCCCGGTCGAGTTCAAGGGCCGCGTCATCTATTATGTCGGCCCGGTCGATCCGGTGGGTGAGGAAGTGGTCGGCCCCGCCGGCCCCACCACCGCGACGCGGATGGACAAGTTCACCCGCATGATGCTCGATCAGGGCCTGCTCGCGATGGTCGGCAAGGCCGAGCGCGGCCCGGCGGCAACCGATGCGATCCGCGACGCCAAGTCCGCATACCTGATGGCCGTGGGCGGCGCGGCGTACCTCGTCGCGCGCGCGATCAAGGGCAGCAAGGTCGTCGGGTTCGAGGATCTGGGCATGGAGGCGATCTACGAGTTCGAGGTGCAGGACTTCCCCGTCACCGTCGCGGTCGATGCCGAGGGCAACAATGTCCACCAGCTCGCCCCTCTCGTCTGGAAAGAGAAGATCGCGAAGGAAAAGCTGCTCGAAGGCGCCTGACCAAAGCCGTTGGACAATGGTGCGGCGAGAGTCCACGATCGCCCGGCAATTCGGGGGGATAGCCATGTTGGGACTTCGTTTGACGATCGCCGCGCTCGCGCTCAGCGCGCCCGGTCTCGCCGCGGCGCAGGACGGCGCCGCGATGCGCCGGATGATGAAGGAACTGGGCGCCGATACCCTGTCCGGAAAGAAGCTGGACCGTGCGATCGCGAAGGCGAAGGAACATCCGTTCGGAGGCGACAAGAACCCCGTCCGCGCCAACGGGCCGCAGGGGCAGCGCGCCTATTTGCGGCGGCTGCGCTGCGCGGACAACACCGCTCCGCAATTTGAGCGCGCGGGCAGCACGGGCATCGGTCCCTATGGCACGATTCTGGATCTCTATTCGGTCCAGTGCGGCGACGCCCCGGCGGCGAAGGTCTATATGGACATGTACCACGAACATATCGAGGCGGCGCCCGTCCCCGGTTTCGCCATCGTTCCGCCCGAGGGTGAACAGCCCGTGTGATGCCGGAGCGGTGCCCGGAAGCGCCGCACCGCCCGCCCCGCAAGAGCGCGAATTGGAAATAGAGTCCGCAATCCTGCTATAGCGAAGCCGTCGGAACCGTAACCATGTGCCGCCAGGGGGTCGGAAGCGCATATGATCGGCATCTATCACTATATCGCGTTCGGGATGTTCGTCGCCTTCTGCGTGCTGGACGGACTGGCGCATGCCCGCGCCTTCCCCAAGGTGACACGCTGGAAGATCAAGGGCGCGGCATTCACCGCGCTCTATTTCGCGATCGCGACCTATGCCCCGCTGATGTGGGACGGCTTTCTCGGCCAGTATCAGCTCTTCAACGCAGCGGCGTTGCCTTGGTGGGCACAGGTCGTGATCGGCTTCTTCGTGATCGAAGCGTTGATCTATGCGTGGCACCGAACGATGCACAATGTTCAGCCGCTGTGGCGCTGGTTCCATCAGATGCACCACAGCGCCGAGCGCGTGGACATTTGGGGCGCCTTCTACTTCCATCCGTTCGACATGATCGGCTGGGCGCTGGTCGGAAGCTTCGCGCTGGTGCTCGGCGTCGGCCTGACCGCGGAAGCGGCGATCGCGGTGGCGGTGCTGTCGACCTTCTGCACCATGTTCCAGCACACCAACATCAAGACGCCGCGATGGCTGGGCTATTTCATCACCCGCCCTGAAAGCCATTCGGTGCATCATCAGCGCGGCCATCATGCGCAGAATTACGGTGACATCCCGATCTTCGACATCCTGCTCGGTACCTTTCGCAATCCGACGAGCTGGCAGGGCGAGGCCGGCTTCTTCGAGGGCGGCTCGAAACAGGTCGGCCCGATGCTGATCGGACGCGAGATCGCCTGACTTGCATTCGCCCCGTCCATCGCGGATGGGGCGGGCCGCATGATCACCTCCCCCATCTGGCTTCCCGCCACGCTGATCGCCGCGGTGTTCCAGCCGTGGCGCACCGCGGTGCAGCGGCGGGTGAGCAAGGATCTGTCGATTAACGCGGCGGGGCTGGTCCGCTACCTCTACGGCCTGCCCTTCGCGCTGGCGATGATGGCCGCCTATCAGTGGCTGTTCTTCCCGGCCGCCTTTCCCGCGCTGGACAACTGGTTCCTGATCTACTGCCTCGCCGGCGGACTCGCGCAGATCGTCGCGACCAATTTACTGCTGATGGCGTTCGACCACCGCAACTTCGTCGTCGGCACCGCCTATTCGAAGACCGAGGCGGTGCAAGGCGCGCTGCTGTCGATCGCGCTGCTCGGCGAGCAGCTCAACCTGTTGAGCTGGGTCGGTATCGCGCTCGGCGTCGCCGGCGTGATGATCCTGTCGGCCGACAACAAGCGGATGAGCCCCGGCGAGCTGCTCCGCGCGCTCGGGCAGCCCGGCGCGCGCTACGGCATCGCTTCGGGCTTCTTCTTCGCGCTCACCGCCATCGCGATCCGCAGCGCGACGGTTCAGGTGGAGACGGACGATCACGTTCGCGCCGCGCTGATCGTGCTCGCGGTCACAGTCGCGCTTCAGACGGTGATGCAGGGCGGGCTTCTCATCCTACGCGAGCGCGATCAGGTCGCCGCCGTGTTCCGCACCTGGCGCGTGTCGGGTCAGGTCGGGCTGCTCTCCGCGATGGGATCGGCCTGCTGGTTCACCGGCTTCGCCACCGCCCCGGTCGCGCTGGTCCGTGTCGTCGGCCAGATCGAAGTGGCCTTCACCATGGCGTTCGGCCATTTCTACCTTGGTGAGCGGGTGTCGCGCGGCGAGATCGCCGGGCTGGTGCTGGTCACCGCCGGCGTCGTCGCGGCGCTGGCCGGAAATCTGTGACCTATTGAGTTAGCGCGCCGTAATCCGCATCTAAGGGTCGATGTCCTTCGTCCGCCCGGTCCTGCGCTGGACCTCAATCCTCCTGCTCTGGATCGTGGTCGCCGCCTGTCTCGCGGTGACGATCGTCCCGAGCTACCTCGACCGCATCTATTATCATGGCCCCGACAGCGGCCATTTCGATGGCGAACGCTTCTTCAACCCCGATGGCGAGGACACAATCCGTCCGCCGGGCAATCGGCGCGGCGGGCGCGCGGGTTTCCTGTGGCGGCAAGCGACCGGCGCCGATGGCCGCCCCGAATGGCCCGATCGCATCGCGGTCCACAAGGATACGCCCCCGGCCCGTGTCGATGGCGGGGCGATGCGCGCCACATGGGTCGGCCATGCCACCGTGCTGGTGCAGGCGGGCGGGCTCAACATCCTGACC
>DATIGZ010000455.1:0-10409 GCA_035481255.1 Sphingomonas sp.
GGCTATCAGCGGCAGGACACGACCGCGCCGGAAGACTATTACAACACCAACTCGACCTTCCAGCCGTGCAACACGCGGGCGACCAACGGCGCGACCAACACCGTGAACTGCGCGCTCGTCGCGGCGCCGCGCAATGCGAACGAGACGGTCGGCGACGTCTATTTCGCCAACAGCTCGCGCAGCTTCCGCACGCAGCAGACCTCCGAAGTGCGCGACGGCATCATCGGCGCGCTGCAATGGCGCCCGCATGCAGATTTCGAGATCGCGTTCGACGGGCAATATTCGAACCGCGCGAGCCTGGAGGACCGCAACGTCCTTCAGATCACCGAAGGGCTGCGCGGGGTCCAGCCGCTTGTTACCGGCACCGGCGCGAACGGCTATTCCGAACATGCGCTGATGAGCTATCGCGGCAATTCGAACATCGAGAACCAGCTTGAGACGCGCCAGCGCAACGAGGAGTATCTGGGCGGCGGCGTCAGCCTGATCTGGTCGCCCGACCGCTGGAACATCGCCTTCGACGGCTCATATTCGCGCAGCCACCGGACCGAGACGCAGAAGCAGACCCGCATGCGATCGACCACGCGCGTGCCTTATACGCTGACCTATAATGGCGACGATGTGGTGCCGACGGTCGATTTCGGCGGGTTCGACATCACCAGCCACGCCAACTTCCTCGCCACCGGCAACACCGCGGTCTATGCGCGCCGCCGGTTCGTGACCGATCGCGAGGACGTGATCTGGGCGGGCAAGCTGGACATCACCCGCGAGTTCGACGGGTTTATCAACTCGGTGAAGTTCGGCGGCCGCTATTCGGACCACCACCGCACCAACGACAATGCGCGCAACAACGATCTCAACACGATCCCCGGCACCGCGGCGCAGGTCACCGCGCTGATCACTCAGGCCAACCAGCAGTGCCGCGTGCCCTTCACCACCAGCAGCTACATGCAGGGCATGGGCACCAACGTCACCCGCTGGGCAACCTTTGACAATGACTGTCTGTTCCGCACCTTTGCCGGCGGCGACGACGCGCTGCCGACGCCCGCCGACGGACGCGACCCGAGCGATATCGACGTGCGTGAGCGGATCTGGGCGGCCTATGCCATGGCGAACTTCCGTTCGGACGAGGGTGCGGTGCCGTTCAGCGGCAATGTCGGTCTGCGCTGGGTCAAGACCGACATCACCTCGATCGGTTACCGTCAGGCCTATTTGCTGACGATCAACACTGGCGACGACAGCTATACCGTCGCGATCGACCCCAGCCGCCCGCTGTCGACCAACACCGGCAAGGGCAGCTACAATTACCTGCTGCCGAGCGCGAACATCGCGTTCGATCTGTCGCAGCAGCTCAAGCTGCGCCTCGCCGCCTATCGCGCGATCGCGCGTTCGGGGATCGAGAGCTTCGGTGCGGGCATCAGCCTGACGCCGGGGCCGGGAACCGGGATCGGCAACATCGTGTTCAACGCGACGACGGGCAACCCGAACCTGAAGCCGCTGCGCGCATGGAATGCGGACGCCAGCGTCGAGCTTTATGCCTCGAAAGATACCATGATCTCGGTCGCGGGCTATTATAAATGGGTGCAGGGCACGGTGATCGGCCGGTCCGAACCGCGACCGACCGACATCACCGTCACCACCGTGCGCGATGGCGGTACGCCGACGACCGAGACCTTCACGATCAATCCGGTCGGCCCGGCCAACGATCTCGAGACGCGTCACCTCTATGGCGTCGAGGCAACGTTCAGCCATGTGCTAACCTGGCTTCCCGATCCGCTCGACGGGTTCGGCATCCAGGGCTCGGTCAACCGCGCTTTCGCCAATTTTGAATATCCCGATACGTCGCCGGTCGCGGCGTATCTGGATCCCGCCAATCTGATCGGCCTGTCGAAATGGACGGCGAGCGGATCGGTGTGGTTCGAGAAATGGGGCCTCTCACTGCGCGCCAACGTCCGCTACCGTTCGGACTATTACAAGCCCAATGGCGGCACCAACCGCGAGATCCGCGACGGAACGTACCTGAACCTGTCGGCGCAGTATAATCTGACGAAGAATGTGCAGCTCAAGCTTCAGGCACTCAACGTCACCGGCACGCCCGACGTGATGTACAAGGGCGGTTTCGACAGCATCACCGAAGTCTCCAACAGCGGCCCGCAATATTTCGCCGGCTTCCGGGTCCGCCTGTGATCTTCCCGAACCTAGGCTGGACCATCCCTCTCTCGGTCTTTGCCGTCACCGCCGCCGCGGGTGCCCCATCCGTGGCGGCGGCTTTTTCGCCCGCCGGACAGGCTGTGGTTTGCCGGGGGAGCGATGGTTATGCCGCAACATTCGGCGGCCGGCGTACCTTCACGCTGCGCCCGGGCGAACTGGAAGCGATCAAGGTCTCGCGCGACAGCGACCCGGCGGTCGCACAGGCGTATCGCGCGCTGCTTGCGCGGGCCGATCAGGCGCTTGCCCGGAAGCCCGGGTCGGTACTCGACAAGCGCACGATTCCCCTGTCGGGCGACCGCCGCGATTATGTGAGCCTTGCCCCCTATTGGTGGCCCGATCCGGCCAATCCGAAAGGTCCCTATGTCCGCCGCGACGGACAGGTGAACCCGGAGCGTGAGACCAACCGCTTCGACCGCAGTGCGCTCGGCCGGATGGCGAGCGACACCGACGTGCTCGGGCTTGCCTATTACTATAGCGGCGAGCGCAAATATGCCGACAAGGCGGCGGCGCTGGTCCGTGCATGGTTCCTGGATCCCGCGACGGGGATGAACCCCAACATGAACTACGCGCAGGCGGTGCCGGGGCGCGAGAATGGCCGGGCGGAGGGCGTGCTCGATACCAGCGGGTTTATCGGCGTGATCGACGCAGTCGGGCTGATCGGCCCGTCAGGCGCTTTGTCGCCGGACGAAGTCAGGGCGCTGGAGAGCTGGTTCTCTCGCTATGTCGACTGGATGCGCACCAGCCCCAATGGCAAGGCGGAGGCGGCGGCGCGCAACAATCACGGCATCTGGTACGATGCGCAGATCGCCCGTTTCGCTCTGTTCGCGCGCCGCGATGATATCGCGCGGAAGACCGTCGGCGATTTTGCGAAGGTGCGGATCGCGAAGCAGGTCGATCCTTCCGGCGCGCTCCCCCACGAGCTGACGCGCACGCGCAGCTTCCATTATTCGATCTACACGCTCGACGCGGCTTATCATGTCGCGGACAGCGCCGCGTGCCTTGGCACCGACCTCTATGGTGTCGAGGTGCAGGGGCGGTCGCTGCGCAAGGCGACGGCCTATGTCGCGGCCTATCGCGGGCGGCAGGGTGAGTGGCCGTACAAGGAGATGAAGTGGCCGGCCGAGGGGCTCGACGATCTGCTGACCCGCGCGGACTCGGCATGGGGGCCGGGTGTCTGGGCGCGTGAGGCTGGCGGGGACATGGTGCTGCGCTACCGTCGCGCACGATGATCCTCCGCCGGACCCTGCTTGCCGCGCCGTTGCTGGCGCTTCCCGCGTCGGCTCGACCTGCCGCTTTCGACCTGCGTGCGATCGAACGCCGCCGCGTGCCGCCGCAGGCGCGCGCGATGCTGGCCGAGCCACCGCGCACCATCGCGGCGATTCCGGCGCCGCGCAGCCCGGCGGGGCGGCACGATTATTATTCCGAAGGCGATTACTGGTGGCCTGATCCGGCGAAGCCCGGCGGGCCGTACATCCGCCGGGACGGGCGATCCAACCCCGACAAGTTCGACGGTCATCGCGACGCCCTGATCCGCTTTGGCCGGATCGTGCCGATGCTCGCCGCGGCATGGGATCTGACCGGTGAGCCGCGCTACGCCGCCGCGGCGATCCGGCACCTGCGTGCCTGGCTCGTCGATCCCGCGACGCGCATGAACCCCAATCTCCAGCACGCGCAGGCGATCATCGGCGTCAATACCGGGCGCGCGATCGGGGTGATCGACACGCTCCAGATCGTCGAGGTCGCGCGTGCCGCCAGTCTGTTCGCGCGCCGCAAGGCCCCCGGCTATGCCGCGATCCGCACGGCCGTGGAGGATTGGTTCGCGCGCTATCTCGACTGGCTCACAAACTCGTCCTTCGGGATCGAGGAACGCGATCAGGCCAATAACCACGGTACCTGCTGGCTGCTTCAGGCGGCCGCCTTCGCAACGGTTGTCGGCCGCGCCGATCTGCTCGCGGCGGCGCGGGAGCGGTTGAAGACGGTCATCATCCCGGCGCAGATCGCAACGGATGGACGCCAACCGCTCGAGCTCGCGCGGACCAAGCCCTATGCCTATTGTCTGTTCAACCTCGACGTCCTGTCCGCCTCGGCGTGGCTGCTGTCCGAGCGGAAGGGCGAGCTCATCGGTTGGCGTACGTCCGACAACCGCTCGATCGGACAGGCGATCGCGTTCATGACACCCTATATTGCCGGCAAGGACAAATGGCCCTTTGCGAAAGACATCGAGTATTTCGACGGCTTTCCGGTGCGCCATCCGGCGCTGTTGTTCGGCGCCCGCGCGCTCGACCGTCCCGACTGGCTGCGCGTCTGGAGCACCCTCAATCCTGATCCGGTGATCGGCGAGGTGATCCGCAACTTCCCGATCCGTCAGCCTCTGCTCTGGCTTTAGCCGCGCACCACGCAGCGAAAGCCGATATGGCTGGTCGCGCCATCGATCGATTGCGGATGGCGCGCCGCGGGGCGATAGCGCTGGCAATAGTTGACCGCGCACAGGTGAGATCCGCCCTTCAGCACCTTTCGCCCGATCTTCACCCCCGGCATCGCCGGGTCGAGACTCTCGCGCAGCGTCGCGCCGCGCGGGTTGGCGGCGACGCAGCAGCTGCCCTTGGGCTTGGCCGGGCCACCCTCGCCATACCAGTCACGCGTCCATTCCCACACATTGCCGATCATGTCTGACACGCCGTACCCATTGGCCGGGAAACTGCCGACGGGCGTGGTGCGGTAATTGCCGCCGTCCTTGATGCTCGCAAAGGGAAACGCGCCTTGCCAGTAATTGGCCATGATCGCGCCATCGGGCGCTAACTCATCGCCCCAGGCATATTCGCGGTCGACCAGTCCGCCGCGTGCCGCGAACTCCCATTCGGCTTCGGTGGGCAACCCCTTGCCCGCCCATTTTGCATAGGCTTCGGCGTCCTCGAACGCGACATGTACAACGGGATGATCGTCCAGTCCTTCGATCGAGCTGTCGGGGCCGGTCGGGTGTCGCCAGTCGGCGCCGGGAACGAACGCCCACCAGTTCGAATGGTCGTTAAGCGGAACCGGGGCGGGCTGCTTGATAAAGACCAGAGACCCCGCAACCGCCAACTCGGGATCGAGGCCGGGATAGAGCTTCGGGTCGGGCACGCGCTCGGCAAAGCTGCGGTAGCCGGTGTCTGCGGCGAACGCCGCGAACTGTGCGTTGGTGACCGGCGCCGTATCGATCCGGAAGGGATCGACTTTCACCTGCCGCAACGGTGCTTCCTCGGGATAGAAACGCTCCGATCCCATGGTGAAGGTGCCGCCGGGAATCTCGCGCATCTCGTTGGCCATCGCGGCTGTCTCTAGCAGACCCGTGCTACCCGCGCAGCGCCTGTACGAACGCCATGGCGCGTGCGCCGACCTCTTCGGCGGTCAGGCCCGGCCTGTACAGCGCCGAGCCGAGGCCGAAGCCGGGCGCGCCGGCATCACGCCACGGCTGCATATTGTCGGGCGCGATGCCGCCGACGGGCAGCACGCGCATCGCGGGTGGAAGCACCGCGCGCATCGCTTTCAGCACCGCGGGCGAGGCGGCTTCGGCCGGGAAGAGTTTGAGCGCGGTTGCACCCGCGTCGAGCGCGGCGAACGCCTCGGTCGGTGTGGCGATACCGGGCAGCGAGATCAGCCCTCGCGCGGCGGTTGCAGCGATCACTTGCGGATTGGCGTTGGGTGAGATGATCAGCGTGCCGCCGGCATCCGCCACCGCGGCGACATCGGCCTCGCTCAGCACCGTGCCGGCGCCGACCATCGCGCGGTCGCCGACCCGCTTCACCAGCCGCGCGATGCTGTCGAGCGGATCGGGGGAGTTCAGCGGCACTTCAATCAGCGTGAAGCCCGCATCGACCAGCGCCTCACCGATCGCCTCGACCTCATCGGGCTTCACGCCGCGCAGGATCGCGATCAGCGGGCACCGGGCGAAGGCGGCGTCGAACGGGGCGAGATGGCTCATGGACATGCGTTTCCGATTGCGAGGATGCCGGCCACGAAGGCGGCGTGACTGTCGATCAGCCGCGCGGCGCGGCCATTGGCCTCGATCGCGGCGGTATAGAGATTGCCCAGCTCCGGGCCGGACAGGATAAACACATCGGCGTGCGGCGCTTCTTCGAGCCGGGCGACGACGTCGCTGCCGATCAGTAGCCCGCTGGCATAGGCCGCGGCATGGGCGTCGTCTCGCGTGCCCAGCATCTTCGCGGCGCGGATGCCGAACAGCGACGCGGCGAGGTCGCGGCGCTTGGCCGTCTCCACTCCGTCGCGGAAGGCCGCGTTGGCGGTCACCTCACCGGTGAGCTGCGCCGCGAGCAGGCCATGTGTACGGAGCAGCGCGAACAATTCCCCCGTCATCGCGGTGGTGAACCCCGCGATGCGCCCTTCGCGCATCTCCGCCCACTTGCAATGCGTGCCCGGTTGGACGAGCAGCGCGTCGCCCGGCGTCAGCCCGGCCGCGACCGCGCCCAGCAGTTGCACTTCCTCGCCGCGCATCACATCGGGGCGGCCATCGGCCAGCGTCGAGACTCCCGGCACGATCGCGGTACGCGAGTCGATCCGCAGCAGGTTTGCCGCCAGTTCACCGACTCCCGCGGGCGCCGGGACATAGGGGGCCGCTTGCCAACCTATGTTCGATCCGACCATGCCCGCGAGCAGCATCGGCAGGTCGCCGAACCGGTCGCGGATCGACACCGCCTCGCCGGCGAAATCCTGCACCGCCGTCACGCCCCGATCGTCGCGCTCGGTACGCGCGACCACGCCGTCCTCGATTCGATAAACCCGGCGGTTAGTCGTGCCCCAATCGACCGCGAGGAACGGTTGGCCCTGTCTCACCACCATGTCGCGTACAGCGCGATCAGGATCGCGATGATCACGACGCCAGCGATGTTGAAGCTGGTGGTGGTGCCGAACGACACGCCCTGCATCGTGATGCGGTTGCTGCCGGCGGCGGCGGGGCGGGCAAGCGAGACGACGACCGCGAGCGCGAGGCTGACGAAGAACACGATCATCATCCGGTTCATGAACGGCACTGCGTTGAGCGCGGCGATGCCACCCCATTCGGCGGGGAACCAGAACAGGAAGCTCAACGCCACCGACGCCACCGCCCCGGTCAGCGCCCCGGTCTCGGTCGCGCGCGGCCAGAACAGGCCAAGCAGGAAGATCACGGTGATGCCCGGGGTCACGAAGCCCGAGAATTCCTGGATATACTGGAACGCCTGATCGAGGCTGCCGAGCAGCGGGCGCGCGGTGAAGATCGCGATCAGTGTCGCGACGACCGCGGTGATGCGGCCGACCAGCACCAGCTGCTTCTCGTGCGCCGCGGTCAGGTCGGGGTTGCCGCCGGTCTGGGCCGTTGCTGCATCCTGGGCGCGGCTCTGCACGCCCTTGGCCTTGGCATAGAGATCGAGCGTGAAGATCGTCGCGATCGAATTGATCTTGGACGCGGTCGACGCGATGATCGCCGCCACCAGCGCCGCGAAGACGAGGCCGAGCAGACCCACGGGGAGCAGCCCCATCATTGTCGGATAGGCCTGATCGGGCTTGGCGAGGTCGGGCGCCAGGATCACCGCGGCGATGCCCGGCAGCACGATGATGACCGGCATCAGCAGCTTGAGGAAAGCGGCGAACACCACGCCCTTCTGCGCTTCGCCCAGATTCTTCGCGGCGAGCGCGCGCTGGATGATATACTGGTTGAACCCCCAATAGCTGAGGTTGGCGATCCACATGCCGCCGATCAGCACGGAAAGGCCCGGCAGATCCTTGTAGAAGGGGTTGTCGGGCGAGAGGATCATGTCGAACTTCTCGGGCAATTCGGTGGTGAGGCGAGAGAAGCCGCCCAGCACGCCCGCGTCGCCGCCGATCTTGCTCAGCGTCAGATACGAGATGACGAGGCCGCCGAGCACCAGCAGCGTGACCTGAACGATATCGGTCAGCGCCACGGCCTTGAGCCCGCCGCGCAACTGATAGACCAGCGCGAAGATGCCGAGTCCGAACAAGGCGACGTCCTGATTGACGCCGGCGACCTGGGTCACCGCGATCGAGCCGAGCCACAGGATCGAGGTCAGGTTCACGAAGACATAGAGCGCCAGCCAGAACACCGCCATGACGGTGCGGATCGTCGGTCCGAACCGCTGCTCCAGGAACTGGGGCATGGTGTAGATTTCGTTCTTCAGGAAGATCGGCAGGAACCACTTGCCGACGATCAGCAGGGTGATCGCCGCCATCCATTCGTAGGATGCGATGGCGAGGCCGAGCGCATAGCCCGATCCGGACATGCCGACGATCTGCTCGGCCGAGATATTGGCCGCGATCAGCGATGCGCCGATCGCCCACCACGGCAGCGATTTGGAGGCGAGGAAATAGTCGGACGTGTCCTTGGCGTGTCCGGCCTTTTCGCGACTTACCCATTGGGCAAGGCCGAAGATGCCGATGGCATAGACGATCACAACGATCAGATCGATTTGCGACAGGCTCGTCACCGCGTATTCCCCTCCTGCGCGTGCGGCATGGTGCCTGCGACGCCGTGGTACATTTATCTGATTAATTGGTCTTGTCTAGCGCCTCGTTCGGCCTAAACATAGCAGACCCGTTCAATGGCGAACGGCAACAGGGGGAAGGCGGTTCTTTTGGCTACCGAGCTATCAACGCTGGCGCGCGACGAGGGGCGGCCCGAGCTGGGTCGCAATCTGACCTATGGCCTGCTCGACAATCTTGGCCGCGCGATCGTCACCGGCCGGTTCGAGCGCGAAGCGTTCCCGACCGAGGCGGAGCTGGCCAAGCAGCATGGCGTTAGCCGCTCGGTGACGCGCGAGGCGGTGAAGATGCTGACGGCCAAGGGGCTGCTGAGCGCCCGGCCGCGTCAGGGTACGGTGGTTCAGCCGACGACCTCGTGGAACCTGTTCGATACCGATGTGCTGCGCTGGCTGCTTGAACGGCAATTCTCGGTCGAACTCCTGAAGCAGTTCAATCAGTTGCGCGTCGCGATCGAACCGGAGGCCGCGGCGCTCGCCGCGCGCTTTGCGGGCGAGGACGATCTGCAGCGGATCGGCGACGGGCTCGAGCGGATGAAGGCGGCCGAAAAGGGGCTCGATGATACGCTCGAGGCGGATATCGCCTTCCACATCGCGATCCTGCGCGGATCGGGAAATCCGTTCTACGCGCAGTTCCGCGATGTGGTGACGACCGCGCTGCGCACCTCGATCCGCTTCACGAACCGGCTAAAGGGGCACACCGCCAGCGTCGCCGACCATGCCACGGTGCGCGACGCGATTCTCGCGCGAGACCCCGATGGCGCGCGCGTCGCGATGCGCGCGCTTATCGGTGACGTACTCGATCTCATCGACGAAGCCGAGACCGGCAAGGCGCCCAGCTGAGCGCCTTGCTCTCTTGCCTCAGCGCCGCGCGCCGGTGCTGAGGCGGTACGTCATCACGTTGCGGTAAGTCTGGCCCGGATCCAGCCGCGCGCTGGGGAAGCCCTTCTGGTTGGGCGCGTCGGGAAAGTTCTGCGGCTCGAGCACGATGGCGTCGCCCATGCGATAGATCCTCTTCGACTTGCCGTGGCTGGTCGCGTCGAAGAAATTGCCCGAGTAGAATTGAATGCCGGGCTGGTTCGACCACAGCTCGAACCCGCGCCCGGATGCCGGGTCCTGTACGCGCGCCATAAGCTGCTGGCCGGCGATCACTTTCCGCCCGATCACCCAATTATGATCATAGCCGCGGGCGAACTCGATCTGCTGGTCGCGCGCGTCGCGCACACGATCCCCGACCGCGCGCGGCGTGCGGAAATCGAACACGGTTCCTGCGACGGGCCTGAACTCGCCCGTCGGGATCGCGCCGTCATCGGTCGGCAGATAGGTTTGCGCGGGAATCGTCAGCACATGTCCCATCGCGCCGTTCGACGATCCCTCACCCGACAGGTTCCAATAGGCGTGGTTGGTCAGGTTGACGACGGTCGACTTATCGGTGGTTGCGACATACTCGATCGTCAGTTGGTTCCTCTCGTCGAGCGAGTGGATCGCATCGACGGTCAGCGTGCCGGGATAGCCCATCTCGCCATCCCGGCTGACATAGCGGAACGTCACCGAGGCGGTCGGGCCGCTTTTCACCGAGACGACTTCCCAGAGCACCTTGTCGAAACCCCTGGTTCCGCCGTGCAGCGCATTCTTCCCGTTGTTGACCGGCGTCTGATAGGTCTTGTCGTCGAT
>DATIGZ010000456.1:0-3803 GCA_035481255.1 Sphingomonas sp.
AGGGCATGGATGTCGGAAATGTCCGCCACCCCGCCGCTGGCGATTACCGGGATCGAGACCTCGGCGGCGAGCGCCACGGTGGCTTCGACATTGCAGCCCTTGAGCAGGCCGTCGCGGCCGACATCGGTGAAGAGAAGGGCGGCGACGCCCGCGTCCTCGAAGCGGTGGCCCAGTTCGGCCACCGAGACGGTGGAAACGTCTGCCCAGCCCTTGGTTGCGACGAAGCCGTCGCGCGCATCGACGGCAACGACGATTTTGCCGGGGTGCGCGGCGGCCGCCTCGCGGACGAAATCGGGATCCTCAAGCGCCGCGGTGCCGATCACGACGCGGGCAACGCCCATGTCGAGCCAGCGCTCGACCGAGGCGCGGTTGCGGATACCGCCGCCGAGCTGAACCTTGCCCGGAAACCGCGCGAGGATCGCCGCGACCGCGCCGCCATTGATCGATTCGCCCGCGAACGCGCCATCGAGATCGACGACATGCAGATGGCTCGCCCCCGCTTTTGCAAAGGCTTCGGCCTGCGCGGCGGGGTTTTCGCCATAGACGGTGGCGCGGGCCATATCGCCCTCGGCGAGGCGGACGACCTGACCGGCCTTGAGGTCGATGGCGGGGAAGACGATCACGGGTTCCACCTCAGGAAACGTTCGAGGAGCGCCAGCCCGTAGCGCTGGCTTTTTTCGGGGTGGAACTGCACCCCGGCGAAGTTGTCGCGGCCGATCGCCGCGGTGACGGAGCCGCCATGTTCGGTGGTCGCGAGCACTGCTTCGCCATCGTAAGCGAAGCTGTGAAGGAAATAGGCCTCACCCGGCTCGATCAGCGGGTGGGAGGCAACGGGAACGACATCGTTCCAGCCCATATGCGGAATACGCACATTGTTCGCGGGAAGTTCTCGAACGGTGCCATCGAGCCAGCCAAGACCCGCATGACTTCCCAGTTCCTCACCCGTCTTCGCCAGCAGCTGCATGCCGACACAGACCCCCAGGAACGGCGCGGCGTCGCGGATCACGCGCCGATCGAGCGCCTCGACCATGCCGGAAATCGCGCGCAGCCCCGAAGCGCAGGCGCCGAACGCGCCGACGCCGGGCAGGACGATGCGGTCGGCCTTCGCCACCAGATCGGGATCGGCGGTAACGGCGACATTGCTGGCGCCCGCCGCTTTCAGCGCGTTATGGACCGAATGGAGGTTGCCCGCGCCGTAGTCGATCAGCGCGATGGTCATGCGAGCAGCGGCGCGAGCGCGTCGGCGGCGAAGCTGGCGGCGATTTCGGTGACTGCGGCGGTGGCGACGCCCGAACTGACGAACGGATCCGTCGCGGCGAGGGCCTCGACCTCGGCGCGTTGGCCGCGGCACAAGATCACGCCGCCCACGCGCGGCACCTGACGCCCGGCGAGCAGCAGCAGACCCGAGTCGAACCCCGCCTCAAGCCATGCGACATGCGCGGTCATCTGCGCGTCGACGTCCTCGATCGGCGCGACGTAACTGAGCGTAATGACGCAGACCGGCGCGGCGGCGACCCGGGCCATGGTCTAGAGCGTCCCCTTGGTCGACGGAATCGCGTCGGCCTTGCGTGCATCGATCTCGACCGCCTGACGCAGCGCACGGGCAAGACCCTTGAATGCGGCTTCGGCGATGTGGTGGTTGTTCTGGCCGTAAAGCGTCTCGATGTGCAGCGTCACGCCCGCGGTCTGCGCGAAGCTGTGGAACCAGTGCTCGAACATCTCGGTGTCCATCTCGCCGAGGCGCTTCTGGCTGAACTCAGTCTTCCACACGAGGAAGGGACGGCCCGAAATGTCGATCGCGACGCGGGTCAGCGTCTCGTCCATCGGGCTCAATGCGTCGGCGTAGCGGCGAATGCCTCGCTTGTCGCCCAGCGCCCTGGCCACCGCCTCACCAATGGCTAGGCCGGTATCCTCGACCGTGTGGTGCTGATCGATATGCAGATCGCCCACCGTTTTTACATCGAGATCGATCAGCGAGTGGCGCGAGAGCTGCTCGAGCATGTGATCGAAAAAGCCGATGCCGGTGGAGATGGCATAGGCGCCGGTGCCGTCGAGGTTGACCGTCACGTCGACCGAGGTCTCGCTGGTCTTGCGGCTGATCGTCGCGGTGCGCATGGCCGCTCCATAGCGCCATGGCGGGGGCATGCAATGATGGCGGAGCTATGCGCGGCCCCAGTTGATCTTGGCCCATGTTGATCTTGGCCCGCTGGCCATCTTGACCGGTGCGGCGAGGCCTGTAGGCAATGGACCCATGACTGGTAGCGTGCCCGATAGCCTGATTCCCTATGACGAGATCGTACAGGAAGCCCTGCGCGCCGTGGTCGGCCGCGTGCTCGATCAGGTCGCGGCCACCGGCGCACTGCCCGGAACGCACCATTTCTACATCACCTTCAAGACCCGCGCGCCGGGCGTGGACATTCCCGACCGGCTGATCGAGCGCTTTCCGGACGAGATGACCATCGTCCTGCAGCACCGTTTCTGGGACCTGAAAGTCGATGAGGAGCGATTCTCGGTTGGCCTCAGCTTCAACCAGATCCCGTCGATGCTGGTGATCCCGTTCGCCGCGATTACCGGATTCCACGATCCCGCGGTCAATTTCGAGCTGCGCTTCCAGGCAGCGGAGGATCCGGACGGTCCCGAACCGCATGAGGAGGCCGAGAATGACGGCCCGCCGGTGGCCACCCCGCTGGAAGACGGCTCCAACGTCGTCGCGGTTGACTTCAAGCGCAAAAAATAGGGCTTGCGCTTGACGCTCGCGATCCCAGCTTTGCGGGGATCACAAGGAGCAGCCAGTGACGCAGACTCGCACTGAAACCGACTCGATCGGCGCGATCGAGGTGCCCGCGGACGCCTATTGGGGTGCGCAGACGCAACGCAGCATCGAGAATTTTCCTTTCGGACTGACCGAGCGGATGCCGGTCGGTGTCGTCCGCGCGCAGGCGATCGTGAAGCAGGCCGCGGCACGGGTGAACGCGAAACATGGCCTGGCGCCCGAGATCGTCGCTGGGATCGAGGATGCGGCGCAGGCGATCGTATCGGGCAAGCTGGACGATCAGTTTCCGCTGGTGATCTGGCAGACGGGGTCCGGCACCCAGACCAACATGAACGTCAATGAGGTGATCGCCGGTTTCGCCAACGAGAAGCTGGCGGGCAGGCGGGGCGGCAAGTCGCCGGTGCATCCCAACGATCACGTCAATATGAGCCAGTCGTCGAACGACAGCTTTCCCACCGCGCTGCACGTCGCGACGGTGCTGGCGACGCGCGATGCGCTGCTCCCCGCGCTCGAGACTCTGACCGCCTCGCTCGTCGCCAAGGCGAAGGCGTGGGACCATATCGTCAAGATCGGCCGCACCCATACGCAGGACGCGACGCCGCTGACGCTGGGGCAGGAATTTTCGGGCTATGCCGCGCAGCTGGCGAGTTGCCGGGTGCGGATCGAGGAGGCGCTGAACGGCGATATCCGCAAGCTCGCGATCGGCGGCACCGCAGTCGGCACCGGGCTGAACGCGCCGGAGGGCTGGGCCGAGGACATGGTCGCTGCGATCAGCGACATCACAGGCGCCGGGTTCGAGAACGCGCCCAACAAGTTCGAACAGCTCGCGGCGAAGGACGGGCTGGTCTTCTTCTCAGGCGCGCTCAACACGCTGGCGGTGGCGCTCAACAAGATCGCCAACGATATCCGACTGCTTGGCTCCGGGCCGCGATCGGGGCTGGGCGAGCTATCGCTGCCGGCGAACGAACCGGGCAGCTCGATCATGCCGGGCAAGGTCAATCCGACCCAATGCGAATCGCTGACGATGGTC
>DATIGZ010000457.1:0-7819 GCA_035481255.1 Sphingomonas sp.
ACCTTGAAGCGCGGCGCGCGCGCACAGCGGCCGAGTTGGAAGAAGCCAACGGTGAACTCAAGCGCGCTGAAGCCGCACGCGCGGCGCTGCCAGACGGGAGCGCGACGCGGGCGAAGGTCGCAGCGCTGACCGAACAGGCCGAGGCACGGCGCAATGCGGCAGCCAACGCGCGCGCCGAACGCGGCAATCTGGAGCGCGAAATGGGCGCGGCGCGGGAAAGGCTGGCCGCCTCCGTCGCGGAGAGCAAGAGCTGGAAGGCCCGCGCCGGCGAGGCGGCGAAACGCATCGCCGAAATGGACATGCGTGCCGTGGAACTGGCGCAAGCCGCCAAGGCGCTGAAGGACAAGCCCGCAGAACTCGACCAAGCGATCCTGCGTGCCGAGAAAGCGAACGAGGAAGCGCGGATCGAGAGCGCCGCGGCGCAGCTGGCCGAACGCGAAGCAGAAGCCGCGCTACGTGAGACCGAAAGCGCGGTGCGCGCGGCGGGCGAGGCGCTGGCCGAGGCGCGTGAAAGCCGGGCGGGCGCGGTCGCGCGGCACGAGAATCAGGAGATGCGCCGGGTCGAGATGGGGCGCCTGTCGGGCGAGCGTTTCGAATGCCCTCCGCCACTGCTGCCCGAACGCGCGGGCTTTGCCGAGGAAACGGTGCGCGGGCCACAGGACGAATCCGCCGCGCACGACCGGCTGATCGCCGAACGCGAGCGGATCGGACCGGTGAATCTGGTCGCCGAAACCGAGCTTGCCGAGCTGACCGCCAGCGCCGAGGCGAGCGCGAGGGAGCGCGACGAGCTGATTCAAGCCGTGCACCGGCTGCGCGGGAGCATCGGCACGCTCAATCGCGAAGGGCGCCAGCGGCTGCTGGCGGCGTTCGAGGCGGTCGACCAGCATTTCCGGCGGCTGTTCACGACGCTGTTCAATGGCGGACAGGCGCATCTGGAGCTGGTCGATTCGGACGACCCTCTCGAAGCCGGGCTCGAGATCATGGCGCAGCCGCCGGGAAAGAAGCTTCAGTCGCTGACACTGTTGTCGGGCGGCGAGCAGGCGCTGACCGCGGTCGCGCTGATCTTCGCGCTGTTCCTGACCAACCCGGCGCCGATCTGCGTGCTCGACGAAGTCGACGCGCCGTTGGACGACGCCAATATCGAGCGCTTCTGCGACCTGCTCGACGCGATGACGCGCGAAACCGCGACCCGATATCTTATCGTCACGCATAATGCCGCGACGATGAGCCGGATGCACCGTTTGTTCGGCGTGACGATGGTCGAGCGCGGGGTGAGCCGGCTGGTATCGGTGGATCTGGGTGGCGCGGAGTCACTGCTCGCCGCCGAATAACGGATAATGTGCCGCGTACCGGAGAGGATCGGATGAGACTGCTTCTGACAACCTTGTCAGCAATCGCGCTGGCCGCACCCGCTGCGGCGCAGGTACGGGCACTGGACAATGGCGTCGAGGTTAAGCACGGCGAGATGGCGGTGCGCGTGACGGCGCTGTCCGCATCGGTCTTGCGCGTGCGCATGGCGCGCGACGGCAAATGGCCCGAGGATGCGAGCTGGGCGGTGCCCGCCGAGGTCCGCGCGCGGTCGGCGCGCGTCCATGCCCGTGCCGACGGCTTCGAGACGGATGCGCTGACGGTGAAGGTCGACGCGGCGACCCTGCGGCTGACGGTATATGAGCGCGGTGGCCGGCTGGTGGTGGCCGATGCCGCCGACCCGGTGATGCGTGCCGACGGCAGCTTCGAGCTGACCCAGAAGATGCCGGTCGGCGAGCGCTATTTCGGGCTGGGCGACAAGACCGGGCCGTTCGACCGGCGCGGTGCAAGTTATGTCCACTGGAACACCGACACGTTCGGCTATGGCCGCGAGACCGATCCGACTTACAAGTCGATCCCCTTCTACGTCACCACCGGCGGCGCATTCGGCAGCTACGGCCTGTTCCTCGACAACCCGACGCGCAGCTGGTTCGACTTCGGACACCGCGCCGATGGCGAGCTCAGGATCGGCGCACCGGGCGGGCCGGTCGACTATTATGTGATCGCGGGGCCGATGCTGTCCGAAGTGGTCCAGCGCTATCATGGCCTGACCGGCAAGGCGCCGCTGATCGCCCCTTGGGGGCTGGGCTATCAGCAATCGCGCTATAGCTACATGTCCGATGCCGAAGTGCGCGAATTGGTGGCGCGGCTGCGGCGCGAGAAGATTCCGACGGACGTGATCTGGCTGGACATCGATTTTCAGGACCGCAACCGGCCCTTCACCACCAATGCCCGCACCTTCCCCGATCTGCCCAAGCTGGCCCGCGACCTGAAGACGGACGGGATCGGGCTGGTAGCGATCACCGACCTGCACATCGCGCATGCGCCGAGCCAGGGCTATGCGCCTTTCGACAGTGGAGCCGCGGGCAACCATTTCCTGCGCACCGGCAAGGGGCAAACCTATGTCGCGCCGGTATGGCCCGGGGATTCGGTCTTCCCCGACTTCACCCGCGCGGCGTCGCGCGACTGGTGGGGCGGGCTGTACAAGGGCCTCGTGAGCACCGGAATCGCCGGGTTCTGGAACGACATGAACGAGCCGGCGATCTTCGAGACACCGAGCAAGACGATGCCGCTCGACAACATCCACCGGGTCGAAGGCGATGGGTTCGTCACGCGCGAGGCGCCCCATGCCGAGGTCCACAATATCTATGGCATGCAGAACAGCCGCGCGACGTTCGAGGGACTGGAGAAGCTAGACCCGCAGGCGCGCCCGTTCGTGATGACGCGCGCTACCTATGCCGGAGGACAGCGCTATGCGGTGACGTGGACCGGGGACAACAACGCGACCTGGGATCACCTCAAGCTGTCGGTGCAGCAGCAGGTCAACCTTGGCCTGTCGGGCTTTTCATACAGCGCGGCGGATATCGGCGGGTTCACCGGCGGGCCAAGCCCTGAGCTGCTGACCCGCTGGATACAGATCGGCGCGTTCACGCCGGTGATGCGGGTGCACGCCGCGGTGAATACGCCGCGCAGCGAGCCATGGGTCGACGGACCCGAACATCTGGCGCTGCGGCGAACGGCGATCGAAGAACGCTATCGCCTGTTCCCCTATCTCTACGCCGTCGCCGAGCAACAGGCGCGGACGGGTGACCCGATCATGCGGCCGGTCTTCTACGACCATGCGGGGTCGGGGTGCGATTCGCCGATGAGCTTTACCTTGGGCCGCGACCTGATGATCGCCGCCTCACCCAAGCCTGAATCGCCGCAAGCCTATGACGTATGCCTGCCGAAAGGCGGCTGGTACGACTATTGGACCGGCCGTCCCGTAGTGGCGAACGCGGGCAAGACCGCCGACAGCGTAACCGAGACACCGCGGATCGACCGGCTTCCGGTGTTCGTGCGCGCCGGTGCGATCATCCCGCGCCAACCACTGGTGCAGAGCCTGAGCGAGACGCCCAGGGGTGCACTCGAACTGCTGGTCTATCCCGGGGACGATTGTCACGGCACGATCTATTTCGATGACGGCAAGGCGCGCGCGATCGAGCGCGGCGCCTATCTGCGCCAGAGCTTTCGCTGCTCGACGACGCCGAAGGGACTCCGGATCGATCTCGACCCGCGTTCGGGCAAGCTCAAGCCATGGTGGCGCGAGATAGCGATGACGGTGCATGCCGTTTCGGATCTGGGCGCGGTGCGCTTCGGGCGGCGGAAGATCGCGGCGGAGATGGACGAAAGCGCCGACCGCGTCCGCTTTACGGTTCCCGATTCCGCCAAAGCCGCAACCCTCATTGTGGCGGGGCCGTGACCCCTGCCCGACCCTCGCGCACGCGCCTGACCCTGTTCGCCTTCGGGGACTTCGCGTTCAACCTCTACTGGCAGAGCGCGATGCTCTTCCTGCTGTTCTACTATACCGACGCGCTCGGGCTGCCGGTACGCGCCGCGGCGACGATCTTCATGGTCGCGTCGGTATGGGATGGGTTCGCCAACTTCGCCGCGGGGCTGCTCGCCGACCGGCGCGAGCCCAAGGGCGGGCTGGGGCGGCTGGTGGCGATCGGCGGCGTGCCGCTGGGGCTGGGGTTCGTGCTCGCCTATTTGCCGCCGGCTGTGCCGGGCTGGTGGGGAATGATCGGGGTGTTCGCGGGACATATCGCGTTCCGCACCGCCTATGCCTTCATCAACCTGCCCTATCTGGCGATGAGCGCGCGAGTGAGCGCGGATAGCAACGACCGCGCCTATGTCGCGGGAATGCGGATGCTGTCGGGGACGCTCGCGGCGATCGTCGTGGCGCTGGGCACGGTGCCGATCGGCGCGATGCTGCTGGGCACGAAGAGCGCGGCGGACGCCTATCTGGGCGCCGCGCTGCTGTTCGCGGTGGCGGGCGCCGCGATCCTCGCCTGGGTCGGCGTCACCTATCGCGAGGCCGACGTGCCCGAGCGGCGCGAACCGGTGCCAGTATGGACCGCGCTCAAGGCGATCGCGGGCAACCGCGCATTCGTGACGCTCAACCTGGCGATGGTGGCGATGATCGTCGCGGTGACGATCCTCAACAAATCGGTGCTCTATTACTTCAAATACTTCCTCGGCGACGAGGGCGGCGGGCAATTGGCGCTCGCATCGATGAGCGTGGTGAGCGCGGTGTCGGTGCCGCTGTGGATGCTGCTCCAGCGGCGGCTGGGAACGCGGGCGTTGTGGTTCCTCGCGGCGGCGGGCGCGATGACGGGGCTGGGGCTGTTCGCGGCGTTCGACATTCATCGCGCGGGAGTGATGCAGGCGTACCTCATGGCGATGCAGGCGATGATCGTCGGGCTCAACTTCGTCTTCTGGGCGATGCTGCCCAATACGATCGAATATGGCGAACAGCGCACCGGGCTGCGCGTCGAGGGCGCGGTGTTCGGGATGGCGGCGCTGCTGCAGCGGGTGGCGATCGGGATCGCGACGGCGATCATCGGGCTCGGCTTCGAAAGCGCGGGCTATGTCGCCAATGTCGACCAGAGCGCGGCGACGCTGACCGCGATGCGGCTAACGATCGCGCTGGTGCCGCTGGGCTTCCTCGCGCTGTCGTGCGTGCTGATGGCGATGAACCCGCTGGGACGCGGAGAGCATGCGCGGATCGTGAAAGACCTGCGCAGGTAAACATCACGCGATCCGGCACCGCCCCGGGGGAGGGAGGGGGAGCGGTGCCGGACCCCCGGCAAGAGCCGGGAAGGCGTAGCGGTCAGGCGGTGAGCGTGAAGGTCGAATGGACTCCCTGCGCCTGCGCCGAGGGAGCGATCCACACGTCGAACAGGCCCGGCTCGACTGTGGGCTTCAGGTCGCGACCGATGAATTCAAGCTGCGAACGCTTGAGCACGAAGCGGACGGTCTCCGACGCGCCGGGAGCGAGCGCGAGCTTGCGGAACGCCTTCATCTCGCGGACCGGACGGGTGATGCTCGCCGCGCGATCGCGGATGTAGAGCTGAACCACTTCCTCCGCCGAGCGCGTGCCGCGATTGGTGACCGTGGCGGTGAAGGCGATCTCACCATCCCATGCCAGCGTGCCCTTGTCGGGGGTCAGGTTGGCATATTCGATCTTGCCGTAGGTGAGGCCGTGACCGAACGGGTAGAGTGCCGAGTTCGGTATCGAGCGATAGTGGGTCTTGTACTCCTCGAGCTTGGCGTCGCTCGGGTTCGGACGGCCGGTGGGCTTGTGCGAATAGTAGAAGGGCTGCTGGCCCGGCTCGCGCGGGAAGCTCATCGGCAGGCGGCCCGAGGGGCTGTAGTCGCCGAACAGCACGTCGGCGATCGCATTGCCGCTTTCCGACCCCAGGAACCAGGTGACGAGGATCGCGGGCGCGTTCTTGACAGCGCCTTCGAGCGCCAGCGCGCGGCCGTTCTTGAGCACGACGATCACCGGCTTGCCGGTCGCGGCCACTGCCTCGGCCAACGCCTGTTGCGGTGCCGGAACGGTGATGCTGGTGCGCGACTGCGCCTCGCCCGACATGCGCTCGCTCTCACCGATCGCGAGCAGGATTACGTCGGCGTCGCGGGCCGCGGCGACCGCGGCCTCGATCCCGCCCGGAAGCGGCGCTTCGACCTGCGAGCCTTCGACCACGGTGATCTGCGCGCTCTTGCCTAGCGCGTTGCGCACACCGGTTTCGAGATCGATGGCGAGCTTGTTGTCGCCATAGACGCACCACGGGCCGTTGAGATCGTGCTGGCCGGCCGCGAACGGACCGATGATCGCGATCTTCTGTCCGCCCTTGCGCAGCGGCAGCACGTCGCCCTCGTTCTTGAGCAGGACGATCGATTTCTTCGCCATCTCGCGCGAAAGTGCCAGCGTTGTCTTGTTGCGGCTGCGCGCGGCTTCCCGCTTCTCGTCGATGCGGCGGAAGGGATCTTCGAACAGGCCGAGCTTGGCCTTGATCGCCAGCACCTTGCGCACCGATTCGTCGAGCCGCGCCATCGGCACTTCGCCCTTTTCGACGAGGTCAGGCAGATGATCGCGGTAGAAGCCGCTGGTCATGCTCATATCGACCCCGGCGAGGAAGGCGAGCTTGGTCGCCTCGCGCGCGTCGGTGGCGAAGCCGTGGTCGATCATCTCCATATCGCCAGTGTAATCGGAGACGACGAAGCCCTGATATTTCCACTCGTCACGCAGCACCGTGCGCATCAGCCATTCATTGCCGTTGGAGGGAATGCCCGAGATTTCGTTGAACGAGGCCATTGCCGACAGCGCGCCCGCGTCGAACGCCGACTGGAACGGCGGGAAGTAGATTTCGCGCAGCGTGCGTTCGGACACGTCGACGGTATTGTAGTCGAGCCCCGCCTCCGCAGCGCCATAGGCGGCAAAATGCTTGGCGCAAGCCATCATCGTATCGATCGCCTTGAGGTTCGCGCCCTGGAAGCCCCGCACGCGCGCTGCGGCGAAGAGATTGCCGAGATGCACGTCCTCACCGGCGCCCTCCATGGTGCGGCCCCAACGCTGGTCGCGCGAGATGTCGACCATCGGCGCGAAGGTCCAGTCGATGCCTGCGGCGGCGGCCTCATAGGACGCGGCCTTGGCGGTCTTCTCCGCCAACGCCGGCTCGAAGCTCGCCGCTTCACCGACCGGGACCGGGAAGATGGTACGGTGACCGTGAATGATGTCGGCGGCGAAGATCAGCGGGATCTTGAGCCGCGACTCCTTCATCGCCGCGGTCTGCATGATCCGGCACATGTGCGTGCCGCTGCCGTTGAACACGCCGGTGAGCATGCCCTTGCGGACTTCCTCCACCTGCTGTTCGAAATTCGCGTTCGAGCCGCTGGCCGGGTTGACCACGGTGCTGCCGCCCCAGGCCGAAGCCATCAGGCTGAGCTGGCCCGCCTTTTCGGCGACCGTCATCTTGGCGATCAGCGCGTCGATGAAGGGCGGAACCTCGACAGTCGCAGCCTGGCTTAGCAGAGCGCGCGCCGGGCTGTGGAGCCACGCCGCGATCGCACCTGCGCCCATCAGCGCCGCGCGGCGGGAAATCCGTGTGTCGAGCATCTTCTTCCTCTCCTGAGCGCATCGCGCCGAAACCATGGCGCGGGGGAATGCGAAAGGCCGGGCGGCCCGCATTTTGGGGTTGTCGCGCCAAACCGTAACCGGTTACATGCAGCCGAACGAGAAGATTTGCAATCGCGAATGACCCGCCCGAGAACGGATGTTTCAATCGGGAAGGGATGAGAGGGTAAATGGCCGAGGCGACGATTCGCGATGTAGCGCGCCGGGCGCAGGTATCGATCGCATCGGTATCGCGCGCGCTGAACGGTCTGGGCAACGTCCGGCAGGAAACGCGCGAGCGCGTCATGGCGGCCGCCGCCGGATCGTCCATGTCGCGGGCCCCGAGGGCAATGT
>DATIGZ010000458.1:0-3509 GCA_035481255.1 Sphingomonas sp.
GACCTGTATGCACGCCTGAACCTGTGGACCTTCGAGCTTCCCGGCCTTGCCGAACGCCGTGAGGATATCGAGCCGAACCTCGATTATGAGCTGGACCGCTTCGCCGAGCGCGAGGGCGATCGCGCGAGTTTCAACAAGGAGGCGCGGCAGCGCTACCTTACCTTCGCGACCGGCCCCGATGCGCGCTGGCCCGGCAATTTTCGCGACCTCGCCGCCAGTGTCACGCGCATGGCGACGCTGAGCCCGAAGGGGCGCATCGATCTCGATTGCGTGGAAGCGGAGATTCAGCGCCTGAAGCGCCTCTGGACCGGGCAGCGCGATGACGGCGCAGGTGTGCTGGCCGAGCTGTTCGCGCCGGAAGCGCTCGACAAGATCGATCCGTTCGATCGCGTGCAGCTTGCCGAGGCGATCCGCGTCTGCCGGCTGAGCCGCTCGCTGTCAGAGGCCGGGCGCGCGCTGTTCTCGGCCTCACGCGCGCGCCGCAGTTCGGCGAATGATGCGGATCGCTTGCGCAAATATCTTGCACGGTTCGGGCTGGACTGGTCCGCGGTGCGGCCCGGGTAAGTTCACCGTACCGCCGGGGCGGGGCTTAAGCGGTGCCGACCTTGCGCCCGAGAACGGCGCCGTTCTCTTCCCATCCGTCCGGAATTTGCAGATCGAGGAGCCAGCCCTGACCGGTCTTCGAGCGGATCGCCGCGTCGGTGGCGCCGGCGTTCCGCAGCTTCTGCCGGATGTTGTAGACATGCACGTCGATCACCCGTTCCGAACGGCCGCGGTGCGCGCCATACAGGCGCTCGAGGATCGCATCCCGCGAGACGGCGGCGGGCATCTGTTCCCACAGCAGCTCGATCACCAGGAACTCCTTCGGAGTCAGCGAGACCTGCCGGCGCCCGATACGGACCTCACGCTTGATGGGATCAAGGCGGAAAGGGAAGAGGTGCGGGGTTCTGGCCCGATCCTTCGGACTCTTGTCCGGGGTTTCCTGGCTGGCCGCCAGAAGGCGAATGACCTCCGCCTGATGAAGGCGGAGCATCGTCTGAACATCCTCTTGTCCTGGCACGTCGGCCAGCGCGGTGATCAGTCCGGACAGTTCCCCGATGTCGGCGGTCAGTTCGGCGAGCAGTTCCCGCATGCGCGCGACGCGCTCCGCACATTCGCCGATCTTGTCTTCCAGCATCCGCCGTACGCCCACATCCACAACCGGGTCTCCAAAAAAACTGGCGATCACCATTCCCGTGCAGCGTAAAGGATAGGTGAAGGATCGTGGAGACAAGATTACTTGTAGAGGAAGGTTATTCTTAACCGGATCGGTGAGAATTATAGTTAAGTACATGTTAACTACGTCGGGCGGATCATTATTATGGTTTAGGTTCTATTGGACACCAAGGAACCGCGGAGTTTTGGGCATGAAGCGCGCATCGAGTCTTGGTATCGCCAGTCTGGCCGTTGCGCTGTCGGCTGTCCCCGCGCACGCGGCGGGCGCGGATGCGCAGAACACGGGTACGGTCACGATCACGGTCAACATACCGCCCTTCGCCGCGGGACTCGCCGCGCAGGCGGAAGGAGCAGTCGGCCTCTGGACGATGACCGACGATCAATCCACTCTGATGGTTACGATCCCCGATTCGCTCGGCGGTGACGAAAATCAGGTGGAGGCGGCGATCTTCACCCCCGCCAGCGCGCCGTTCAACCTGTCCGTAGCCAATCTGGGTATGGAAGTTGCTCCCGCGCAGATTCGAGTGAGCAACGGGCTGGTGCGTCACGGGTTTACGCTACGGCATACTGATATTTTTGCCGGATCGGACATCCGGCGGGAAGATACCGCGACCCTGATTATCGCCGGCGTTTGACCCCGCGACTCCCAATCTGACACGATTGCCCGTCAGGTCGGCGTTGACTCCTGTCTGACCCCTGTCGATGAAACCGCTTCCCAAGCGATCTTAAGAATCGGTCGAACTGGGAAGGGGGACCCGGAATTGATGCGTCGCGCCGCTGCCGTTTGCTTGCTGCTGAGTGCTGGCTTTGTGCCGGCACCCGCATCGGCGCAGCTGGCGATCGACCGCCTTTGGGTCGATTTCGAACCCGGTGCCCCCAATCGTTCGGATCTGGTCATCCGTAACGAAAGTGCTGACCGCTACTATATTACGGTTAGCCCGGTCGAGGTGAACTCGCCCGGCGCCGCGGACGAGCAGCGCGTGGAGAAGAGCGATCCGGAGCAGCTCGGGTTGCTGGTCTCCCCGAACCGGCTGGTCGTCGATCCGGGAGGGATGCGTGCGATCCGGGTCGTGTCGCTCAACGAGCAGGTGGCCACCGATCGCGTCTATCGCATTCGTGTCACGCCGCAGGTTGGTGAAATTCAGGCCGATGCCCCCGGCGCCGACGCGCGGGGCATGACGGTGAAGCTGCTGACCGCCTATGACGTGCTGGTGACGGTGCGCCCGCCCAAGCCCAATGCGGGGGTCAGTGCCACGCGCGCCGGGAACGAGGTTACGATCCGCAACGCGGGAAACACCAACACGCTGCTGTTCGACGGCGTGGCGTGCTCGCCCGGCGCGACGCCCGGCGCGGCTGAGAATTGCGAAGATGTTGGTGCCCGGCGCCTGTATCCCGCAAATGAGTGGAAGATCACACTCAAGGATCCGAACGCAAAATTGAGGTTCAAGGAGCGGCGCTACGCGTCCTCCGAGCCGCGTGAAGTAGCGTTTTAGTTTAACCATTCTTAACGAGGTGGGGCGGCCAGGGGTTCCTGTGTCGCCTATTCCCGTTTGTGGACGTTAACCATTGAAAAATAACCTAACTTTAGGTATATAATATCTTAACAATCGTTGACTCGCGTTAACACGATATTTACCCAGCCGAATCGGTAGCGCTAATTCCAGCGTTGTCTGGTTAAGAACTGGGGAATTCGTATGAAGAAGGTTCTTTTCGCTTCCGCTATTGCGGCGGCGGTCATTGCATCGCCTGCTTTCGCGCAGGACGGCACTCTCGGCTCGAGCAGCTCGGCCGAAGTCGATATCACCACCACCATTCCGAAGCTTGTCCGTATCTCGGGCCTGCAGGACATCACGCTGACCGCCAGCGCGACCGATCTCGCCAACACGAGCGGCGCCTATAACCGCGGCCAGACCTTCTGCGTCTACTCGAACGACACGACCGCGGGCCTCTACAAGCTGACCGTCAACGGTCAGACCGGCGCCGAGCTCAACACCGGCGAAGCCAAGTATTCGCTGAGCGGCCCTGAGGGTCAGACCCTCTCGTTCGCGCTGTGGACCTCGGACATCGCGTCGAACGTCTATGCGGGCGGCACCGCCACCCCAGGCGTCGCCAAGTCGTTCAAGACCACCTCGGGCGGCCAGGCTCGCACGACCACGCTGAACTGCAACGGCACCGAGAACGCCTCGATGAACGTGCGTTTCACCAACGCGCGCATCCTCGCCGCGGTGGCGGGCACCTACACCGGCACTCTGACCTTCGTCGTCGAAGCGCTGTGATGGCTTTGCGGCGGGGGG
>DATIGZ010000459.1:0-6171 GCA_035481255.1 Sphingomonas sp.
TTCCAAGCCGATGGTCCGCGTCAATTGCGGCGCGATTCCCGCCAACCTCGTCGAATCGGAGCTGTTCGGCCACGAAAAGGGCGCCTTCACCGGCGCGTTCGAGCGCAAGATCGGACGCTTTCAGGAGGCCGATGGCGGCACCATCCTGCTCGATGAGATCGGCGAGATGCCGCTCGAGGCGCAGGTCAAGCTGCTGCGTGTGCTCCAGTCGGGCGAGGTCCATCCGATCGGCGCGCGGCATGTCAGCGAGGTCGATGTCCGCGTGATCGCGGCCACCAACAAGACGTTGCTGACGGAGGTCGAAGAAGGCCGCTTCCGCGAGGATCTCTACTATCGCCTCAATGTGGTGCAGGTGACGATCCCGCCGCTGCGCGAGCGTGCCGGCGACATCGCTCCGCTCGCCCGGCACCTGCTGGCGCGAATCGCCGAGCAGCCGGGTCTGCGTCCGCTGGGCATCACCGACGACGCGATCGCGCTGCTCGCCGGGTACGACTGGCCGGGCAATGTCCGCCAACTCCAGAACGCGCTGTTCCGCGCCGCGGTGCTGTGCGACGGCGATGCGCTGACCCGTGCCGATTTCCCGCAGATCGCCCAGCTTTCCGAAGGCCGCCCTGCGGCGGGCGGGATGGCGCATGGCGGCGCGGCGTCGGGGGCGGGGATCACTCTGTTCCGTTCGGACGGGAACCTGCGGGCGCTCGACGAGATCGAGGCCGACGTGATCCGGCTGGCGATCGGCCATTATCGCGGGCGCATGACCGAGGTGGCGCGCCGGCTCGGCATCGGTCGCTCGACGCTGTACCGCAAGCTCGGCGAGCTCGGGATCGACCAGAACGCAGCATAGGCTCCGGTTGGCCGCCCGGTCCGCCCGGTCGCCAAGGTGTTCCTAGATCTCGTCGTCCATATGGCTCTGCCGCAGGCCCGGCAGCATGCGGTGGAACACCACGTCCTCGTCAAAGAACTGGTGCTTGAGCGCGCCCGAGATGTGCAGGAACACGAGGACCAGCGCGAGATAGACCGCCGCTTCGTGCAGTCCGGCCAGTTGGTCGCGCAGATCCTGCGACTTGCCGACGGGCAGGTCGAACCATTGGATGAACCCGTAGATTTCGCCCGTACCCCGGCCCGCCGACACCGTCGCCCAGCCGAGCAGCGGGATCGTCAGCAGCAGCACGTAGAAAGCGATGTGCACGCTGCGTGACAAGACGCGTTCCCAGCCGGGCATCCGCTCCGGAAAATGTGGCCAGGGATGGCTAAGCCGCCAGACGATGCGGATCAGCGTGAGCAGCAATACGGTGATGCCGATCGACTTGTGCCAGGGAAACAGCTCGCGGTTGTCGTGCATCGCGATGGCGATCACGATGTTGGCGACCACCAGCACCGCGACGGTCCAGTGGATCAGGATCGATACGTTCGAATAACGGTCATAGGCTTCGCGCATGGCTCCTCTCCCGACGACCTTATGGTCGTCAATCGCACGAAACGGCGGATTGTTCCGGCGGCGGTACGCTGGCGCCGCGACCGGGCTGGCGAAACCGGCGGCGCTTCCCATATAGTGCCCGCAATGCTTCGATTCCTGCTCGTGATCGCCGCGCTGGCGGCTCTGGCTTTCATCGCCGTCACACTGTTCGCGGTGGCCGCGGCCGGGTTCGCCCTGTTCTTCGGCGCGCGCAAACTGCGTCAGCGTCTCGCCGGCGCCAAGCTCAAGCGGATGAAGCAGGCGCGGCCCGCCGATCCGCTCGAGGCGGCATGGGCGGCGGCTGCCGGCGAGGCCGACTGGGCCGTCAGCCGGATCGCCGCGGCGCGGACGAGCTGTGCGCGGCTGATCGCGATCGCCGATGCCGAGCCGCTCGCCGCCGACGCGGTCGACTGGGCCAATGTCGTTCGCCGCCGCGTGCCCGATCTGGTCGCCGCCTGCCTTGAGGAATGCCGCGACGCCACCGCGTCCGAGCGTCGCCGCAATCTCGACGATCTGGTCGAGAGCCTCGAAAGGATCGGCGCCGAGGCAGACCGCCGCCGCGATCGCTTCCGTGAGGTGCGCGTAAGCGCCTTCACCGTGCAGCGCACCTATGTCGAGCAGCGCACCCGGCCCGACCCGCTGGGTTAACGCCCGATCAGCGCGGCGTCGCGCATGCCGCGCCAAACGCGCAACGCCTGCACCGTCTCCGGCACGTCGTGGACGCGCAGCAATTGCGCGCCGAGGTCGGCGCCCTTGAGCGCGAGAGCGATCGATCCGCCGAGCCGCTGATCGGCGGGCGCTTCGTTCGACAGCGCCCCGATGATCCGCTTGCGGCTCGCGCCCAGCAGCAGCGGTACACCCAGGCCGTGGAACAGCGCGAGGCCGTTCAGCAGCGCGAGATTGTGCGCGAGGGTCTTGCCGAAGCCGATGCCGGGATCCGCGATGATGCGGGAACGGTCCACGCCCGCTGCGGCGACCGCGTCGATCCGCGCCTCCAGCCAGTCGTAGACTTCGATCAGCGGGTCGCCATAGCCGTGCCCGCCATCAGCGCCCTGCCTGGGGTCCCCGGCGTGCATCAGCACCACCGGACATTGCGCGCGCGCGACGATTTCGAGCGCGCGATCGTCCCACAGCAACGCCGACACGTCGTTGACGATATGCGCGCCGGCAGCGAGGGCGGCCTCCATCACGCCGGCCTTGCGCGTGTCGGCGGAGACGAGCGTACCGCTGCGCGCCAGCAGCTCGATGACCGGGACGACGCGCTTGATTTCGTCGCCCTCCCACACCTCCTGCGCGCCGGGCCGGGTCGACTCGCCGCCGACATCGATGATCGCCGCGCCTTCCGACGCCATGTCCACTCCCGCCCCGGCGGCGGCTTCGGCGTCGTCGGCATGCTTGCCGCCGTCGGAGAAACTGTCAGGGGTCATGTTGAGAATGCCCATGACCTGCGGCTGGTCGAAGCGCAGCACGCGCTCGCCGAGCTTGAGCGGCGATCGCGGTGCCGAGAATCGCGTCGCGATCGCATGAAGCCGTTCGTCGGCGGGCAGTTCGGCGACGGGGACGGTGCGCTGAAGGACGCGCCTGCCACCCTCGACCGCAATCAGCTCCCAGGCCGAGAACCAGTTAAGTCCGCCCGCCAGCCGCGCCAGCTCGCCGTCGCGCTCGATCGGCGAATCGGCGAACTGGACCGGGCGGAGATAGAGTTGCGCCCGTCCGGGCAAGGTGAACGTCATTCGCGTGACCGCGCTCCAAAAGTCCCAAAAGTCCCACCCCTACGCGCGCGATGCGCAATCGGGAGTGTGGCCGCCTCTATGGCGACGCGATGGATCATCGCAGAATCGGACGCTGTAGGAAAACGGTCGTTGTGCCTCAGGGCTGGGTCGCGAGCAGATAGGTCTGGCGCAGCGCGTCGATCGGCTTGAGGCCGTTCTCCGCTTCGTAATGCCAGAAGGTCCAGCCGTTGCACGAGGGCGCACCCTGAAGCGTCGCGCCGACCTTGTGGATCGAGCCCGCCGTGCCGCAATCGGTGAGCAGCGAGCCATCGGCCTTCACCACCGCGCGCCAGCGGCGCTTGGTGTCGGACAGCACCGTGCCGGGGGTGAGGTAGCCGGTCTCGATCAGCGTGCCGAATGCGACGCGCGGCGCCTGACGCGGGGCCATCATCGTGGTGACCGCCGATTCGTCGAGCGGGAGCGCCGCGTCGATGCGCTCCTGCGCCGCTTCGATATAAGTGCCTTCGCGATCGATGCCGATCCAGTGACGACGCAGGCGCTTGGCCACCGCGCCGGTGGTGCCGGTGCCGAAGAAGGGATCGAGGATGACGTCGCCCGGCTTGGTGCAGGCGAGCATCACGCGATAGAGCAACGCCTCGGGCTTCTGGGTCGGGTGGACCTTGACTCCGTTCTTCTTGAGCCGCTCCTGCCCGCCGCAGATCGGGAATTCCCAGTCGCTGCGCATCTGAAGCTCGTCGTTGAGCGTCTTCATCGAGCGGTAGTTGAAGGTGTATTTCGACTTCTCGCCCATCGACGCCCAGATCAGCGTTTCGTGCGCGTTGGTGAAGCGCGTGCCCTTGAAATTGGGCATCGGGTTGGCCTTGCGCCAGATGATGTCGTTGAGGATCCAGAAACCGAGATCCTGGATCGCCGAACCGACCTTGAAGATATTGTGGTAGCTGCCGATCACCCAGATCGTGCCGTTGGGCTTCAGGATGCGGCGCGCTTCGGCCAGCCAAGCGCGGGTGAACGCGTCATAGGCGTTGAGCGAATCGAACTTGTCCCACTCATCGGTGACCGCGTCGACGAAGCTGCCGTCGGGTCGATTGAGGTCGCCGCCGAGCTGGAGGTTGTAGGGCGGATCGGCGAAGATCATGTCGATCGACGCGGCGGGCAGCGCGCGCATCGCCTCGATGCAATCCTGCTGGATGATCGTATCGAGCGGCAGGACATCGACCCAGCTGCGGGTCCGGACCTCTGCCTTCGCGACCGGCGCGACCTTCTCGATGACCCCCATTAACTACTCCTAACCCCGTTGAGGGGGCGAAACGCCATGAAAGGACGGACTCCGTCAAGCGAACAATAGTTAACAGAATTCCTTGGGATTCCGTTAACTTGGCGGAACATTCCGCGACCGGACCAGATGTAGAGTCTGGAAGTTATCCACAGGCCCTAGGGATGGGGTGTGGCGCGCGGGACTCAATTCGGCGCGAATAGTCCGGCCAAATTTGTAAGAAATTTACAGGGCTACAGTGAAATGGTGATCCGGGACGACCCGTTCACCGGGTAGGGTGACGGTTTTCCGAGCTTCGATGCTGTAAAGATGAATAGACGCACCTCAAATCCAATGAGGTGCCAGATGACCTACCAAGACGAAATCGCCCGGGCCAACGCGCCCATCGCCGCCGAGAATGGCCGCTGGAACGGCATCGACGCTGAATCGGTCGCGCGGATGCGGTTGCAGAACCGGTTCAAGACCGGCCTCGACATCGCCAAATACACCGCCGGCATCATGCGCCGCGACATGGCGGCCTATGATGCCGATCCGGCGGCTTACACCCAGTCGCTCGGTTGCTGGCACGGCTTCATCGCGCAGCAGAAGCTGATCTCGATCAAGAAGCATTTCGGCACCACCAAGGGGAAGTATCTCTACCTCTCGGGCTGGATGGTCGCGGCGCTGCGCAGCGATTTCGGGCCGCTGCCCGACCAGTCGATGCACGAGAAGACCAGCGTTCCGGCGCTGATCGAGGAGCTGTACACCTTCTTGAAGCAGGCCGACGCCCGCGAGCTGGGGCTGTTGTTCCGCGACCTCGACGCCGCGCGTGATGCGGGCAACGAAGTCGAGGCGGCGCGCATCCAGAACGCGATCGACAATTTCGAGACTCATGTCGTGCCGATCGTCGCCGATATCGATGCGGGCTTCGGCAATGCCGAGGCGACCTATCTGCTCGCGAAGAAGATGATCGAGGCGGGCGCCTGCGCGCTGCAGATCGAGAATCAGGTCAGCGACGAGAAGCAGTGCGGCCATCAGGACGGCAAGGTCACCGTGCCGCACGAGGACTTCCTCGCCAAGGTCCGGGCATGCCGCTACGCGTTCCTGGAGATGGGCGTCGATGACGGGATCATCGTCACGCGCACCGATTCGCTGGGCGCCGGCCTGACCAAGCAGATCGCTTATTCCAAGGAGAAGGGCGATCTGGGCGACCAGTATAACGCCTATCTCGACTGCGAGGAGGTGACCGACCCGTCGACCCTGCGCGGCGACGTCGTGATCGAGCGCGACGGCAAGCTGATGCGGCCCAAGCGGCTGGCCAGCAACCTGTTCCAGTTCCGCGAGGGGACCGGGGCGGACCGCTGCGTGCTCGACTGCATCACCAGCCTTCAGCATGGCGCCGACCTGCTGTGGATCGAGACCGAGAAGCCGCATATCGAGCAGATCGCGTCGATGGTCGACCGCATCCGCGAAGTCGTGCCCAACGCCAAGCTGGTCTACAATAACTCGCCCAGCTTCAACTGGACGCTCAACTTCCGCCAGCAGGTGTTCGACGCGTGGCAAGCGGCGGGCAAGGATGTCAGCGGCTATGACCGGGCGAAGCTGATGAGCATCGACTATGACGCGACCGAACTGGCGGCGGAAGCGGACGAGAAGATCCGCACCTTCCAGCGCGATGCCGCGGCGCGTGCGGGCATCTTCCATCACCTCATCACGCTGCCGACCTATCACAC
>DATIGZ010000460.1:0-8915 GCA_035481255.1 Sphingomonas sp.
GATCGAGACTTTGCTGAAACAGGGCAAGCAGGAGCGCGGTTTCGCGCAGGAAAGTTTCGCGAATCTCGCGGCCCTTGTCGGAGACGAAGGATGAAGACCCCCTACGACACCGCGATGCGCATCCATCGCCGCGAAATCGACGCCATGGGCGTCGCAATCAACGTGCAGGTCAATCTGATCAACCAAATTGATCAGGCACGCGAGGAGATGCGGACGCACATCATCCGTGAGGCCGACGTGGCTGCGGCGGATCTCGGCATCTCTTCCCACGCCTATATGGAACTCATTCGCGCCGAGCAAAGCCGATTGATCCGCGACGGTGCGGCGCAGGGTGCGCGGCTCGATCAGCTGCGCGCCAAGGCCGCGACGGCCTACGGCGCCTATCGCGCGATCGAGGTTGCCGCCGAAGGTTTTGTGGAGGCTGCCAACCGTCGCAGCGCCAATGCCGAGCAGGCCGGGATCGACGACAGTTCGGCGGTGGCGTTCCTGAAGGCGCGCCGAAACCTGCGCGGGAAGGGGCGATGATCGCCCCGACCGGCATGCCTGGCATCAACGCCGCGCGGAAGGCGGAGGTCATCTACGCCCACGCGCGCAGCGAGCTGACCAGCCGCCTGTGGCGCGCGGCGCTTGGCAGCGACGGTGGCGGAGCGAAGGCCGCGGCCAGCGATCAGGATCTGCCGATGAGCCTTGATTCGCTGCTCTCGCTGTTGGGAGAGCGCAAGAGCGCGGCGCCGCAAGCGAACGTGCCGCCGCATTTCGCGCCGCCCGCTCCGAAACCGGAGCTAGCGCAATTGGACGCGCCCCTGCGCTGGGACGGGCAGCGCGCGCCGGGCGACGCGGCATCTTCCGCCGGAACGCGTGGCTATGGTCCCAATGCGGCCTATGCCGGTGCGTTGAGGGCGGCGGCGGAACGCACCGGTCTTCCGGTCGCCGCGCTCGCCACGATCGTCCATGCCGAGGCAGCGAAGGGTCCGGACGGGCGCTGGCTACCCTATTCCCGCAATCCCCGCTCCAGTGCCGCCGGTCTCGGACAGTTCCTGAGCGGCACCTGGCGCGGCGAAGCCGAGCGTGAAGGGACCTGGCTCAACACCGTCGCACGGCAGCAGGGCTGGCTGAACGAGCGCGGCAAGGTGAAGGGCGAAAGCCGAGCCGCCCTGCTCGCGCTTCGCTACGAACCGGACGCCGCGATTCAGGCCACCGCGGACTATGCCAAGGCCAATCTCGATTCGCTGCGCCGCGCCGGGATATCCTTCGGCGGAGGTCCTGCGCCGGCCACACAGGCGCTCGCGCAGGCCGCCTACCTGGGCCATCATCTGGGCCGCGGCGACGCGATCCGCTTCCTTCAGGGCGGGCTGGACCCCGATCGCGCCCGCACACTGCTGAATGCGCAGATCGGAACCGCCAGTGCCAATCGCCGAATCGCGGCCAGCGGCAGCGCCGTCACCGCGCACCGCACCTGGCTGCTCGACTATATCGGCCGGAACATCCGTCCCGAACGCTTCAACGCGTGACGCGCATGTGTGTCGAGAAATATAGGATGAATATATAGGATTATCGAGTTGTTAACTATTTGAAGCCAGAAAAGGTCCTGTCGAAAGGGGGGCACGCGAGGTCGCGATGCCATGACGTCATCGGAAGGACTGAACATGTCGAAGATCACCATCGCGCTGGAAGCCGCTGTTGCCACCGTGAAGGAGAACCTGCCGGCCGAAGGGCAGAAGCAGAGCGCCCGGCAGCGCGCCGCCATCGACAAGGCCTTTGGCCGCATCCTGACCCTCATCGCGCCGCGGATCCGACACTTCATTCGTCAATATGGGCTGGCGGGGCACTGGGAGGATGCGGAGCAGGTCTGTTCCATCGCCGTGCACCGTGCGATCGAGGCTTATGACCCGGAAAAGGCGCAGTTCACCACCTTCGTGAACTGGCAGCTCCGGGGGGAACTGCAGAGCCTGCGCTTCCGCCTGATGACCGACCAGCGCCCGTCGGCGCGCAAGGTCGAGGCGACCACCGTCTCGCTCGACGCCATCAGCACCGGCGAGGATGGCGAAGATATCTCCGCCATCGCCCTGATCGAGGATGAGGAGGCGCTGGGCCGTACCGAGGCCGCCGCCTCGGCCTATCTGGCGGAAGCGGCCACTGTGACGCTGATCGACGGCTACATCGAGCATCTGCGCAACGTCGCCCTCGACCGCATGCGCCGTCAGGCTCGCCCCAAGCGCGCCGCGAAGCGCATGACCGGCGAACGGCTTCCTTCGGTATGGCGTGCGGAAAATCTGGCCATCGACCCTGTCGAAATGGCGGAGCTGGAAATGCGCCTTCTGCATAACCGCGAGGTGGTCGAGCGGCGCCTGTTCGACATCACGACGCTGGACGCGCTGGAAGGCGACACCGGCGTCAACAAGGAGCGCGTGCGCCAGATCGCGAAGCGCGCCGCCAAGGTGATGGCCGAACTGGCCGGTGTGGATCCGCGTTTCGCGATCATGGCGGAGTATCGCGACACCGCGCCCGCCCGTCCGACGGTGCATTGATCCGCGGGCTCCGAAGGAAATATAGGATAGTACTGGCTTCGGGCGGTGGGAACCCCGCCCGTTCCATAGCCGGACGCGCGGGCAGCAAGATTTTTCAGCATTGCTGACGGCGCCATATCTCGGCGTTCTATAAGGGATCATCGTCCCTGGAGTTGCCTTCATGTTCCTCATCCCGACCGCCGCGCGCGTTCGCCGTGCGCGCCGCTTCCTTTCGCTTCCTGCGCCCCGTCACGCCGCGGTTTGCCTGACAGCCGCCGCCCTGTTCTGTGGGAGTGGGACGGCAACGGCCGGTCAGGCGCTGCATGATGCGCTGGGCGCGCCTGATGCCCTGACGATCAAGGGCATGGTGCGTTCGAGGGTCGAAGGGATTGACGGGCAGTTTAGGCCGGGCGTCGCTGAAAGCGACTTCCTCTGGTCGATCAAGACCACGCTGCTGGTCGATTATGACGGTGGCCCGTTCCGTGTCGGCGCGGAATTGTGGGATGCGCGGGCCTATGGCCAGAAGGAAACCTCCTCGACCGGCACCAATGAGATCAACGCGCTTGAACTGATCCAGGCCTATGTCGGCGCCGATTTCCGCCTTGGTGAGAAACTCACCGGCGCGCTGACTGCCGGCCGGTTCACCATGGATATTGGCTCGCGCCGCCTGGTGGCGCGCCAGACTTTCCGCAACACCAGCAACGCCTTTACCGGCGCCAATCTGGTGCTGAACGGCAAGGGCGGAGACAAGCTGGCGTTGCTCTGGGCCATGCCACAGATTCGTCTGCCCGACGATCATGACGGCGTTTTCGCGAACGGCGTCAAATGGGACAAGGAAAGCAGCGCGCTGCAATTCTTCGGTGGCAGCTTCACCAAGGCCGGCGTGCTGGGCGGGACCTTCGAACTCTATGGCTACGGTCTGCACGAACGGGATACGCCGGATCGGCTCACCCGCAATCGCCGGTTGTGGACGCCGGGTCTGCGCGCATGGCGCAAGCCCAAGGCCGGCTTGATCGACTATGATCTGGAAGGCGCATATCAGTTCGGCGAGGCGCGCTCATCCGCCCGGGCCAATGACGTCACCGACCTCAACGTCTCGGCCTATCTGGTCCATGCCGAGCTGGGCCGGACCTGGACCGGCGGCTGGCAGCCGCGCGCGTCGGCCGTGTTCGATCTGGCAAGCGGCGATCGGGCCGACCCGCGCAGCTACAATCGCTTCGACACGCTCTTTGGTGCCCGGCGCTTCGACTTCGGACCGACGGCGCTTTATGGCCCGGTCCATCGCTACAACATGATGTCGGCCGGTTCACGCCTTGAGGTGAAGCCCGGCAAGTCGTCCGACGTGATGGTGATGTATCGCGCCTTCTGGCTCAATTCGCGGACCGACAGCTTTTCGGCCACCGGAGTCAGGGACGCGGCCGCCGGGCGTTTCGCCGGACATCAGATCGAAGCGCGACTGCGTCGCTGGCTGATCCCCGATCTGGTGCGGATCGATACCGGTGTCGCCTATCTGGCAAAGGGCCGTTTCCTGACCGATGCGGTCAATGCGCCCCGTACCGGCGACACCCGCTACGGCTATGTCGATCTCTATTTCGAGTTCTGACGCGGGGCGGCGCTTCAGTCTTCGGGATAGAGGCCGGCGGCAAAGGCGATGCCAAGCGCTTCGGAGAGTGTGCGCACATCGAATTTTTCCATCAGCTTGGCGCGATAGATCTCGATGGTGCGCGGGCTGATGCCCAGATCATGGGCGATCACCTTGTTCGATCGCCCGTCCATCAGTCCGATCAGGACGTCGCGTTCACGCAGCGAGAGTGAATTGATTTTCGCTCTCGCCTGCGAACGCCGTGTCAGGACGCGCTGGGAATGCGCCTGTTGGGCGAAAGCCATGTCGATCGCTTCGAACAGGCGCACATGGTTGCACGGCTTCTCCAGAAAATCCTGAGCGCCGAGCTTCATCGCCCGAACCGTCAGGCCGATATCGCCCTCACCGGTCAGGACCACCGTGCCAAAGCGTCCGGCATCGGGCGCGAGCGCCTCGAGAACGCCGATCCCGCTGGTGCCGGGCATATGGAGGTCGAGCAGCAGGCAACCGGGCGGCAGGTTCGGGGCTTCGGCCAGAAAGGCATCGCCGGAAGGAAATTCGCGCGGATGATGATCGGGCCGCAGCCGCAGGAGGTGCATCAGCGACGTGCGGACGGAATCGTCGTCATCGACCACAAAGATGTTCCGTATCGTCATCCCGCGGCTTTCAATTGGATCTCGCTATGGGTGCGATAGACGGGAAGGGTGAACTCGAACGCGGCGCCACCTTCAGCCCTGTTGGACAGCGTCACCGTGCCGCCATGCGCCTCGACGATGCGGCGGCAGATGGACAGGCCCAGCCCCAATCCATTGGCGCGGGTGGACATGAAGGTGTCGAACGGCCTTCCGATAATCGAATTCGGAAACCCGGGGCCATTGTCCAATAGTCTGATCAGGACATACTCGTCGTTGTTTTCAATGGCAGAGATGATGATCTCCGGACTGTTCGTTTTCTCGTGCGCAAAGGTTTCGAGGGAGTTGTTGATGATATTGACCAGAACCTGCTGAATTTGAATCTTGTCGACCGCCACTTCGGTGGAGCAGCCGCTGGGTTGATAGATCAGGTTGACGCCCGCGTGCCGTGTTCCCGACCAGACAAGCTGAAGGGCATCGGCGATCAGATTGTTGATGGACAGGGTCCGGATATCCAGTTCCCCGCGTGCGACGAAGGCGCGCATCCGGCGTATGATCTCCCCGGCGCGCAACACTTCCTGATTGGCGAGATCCACCAACTCCCGAAGCTGGTCCGCCGATCCGCCCATGCCAAGCCGCATATGCGCCGCGCCCAGGAAATTGGCGGTGGCGGTCAGCGGCTGATTGAGTTCATGCGCCAGACCCGCGCCCATTTCGCCCATCGCGCTCACGCGCGAGGCATGGAGCAGTTCTCCGTGCAGTTCGTTGAGACGGGCCTGTGTGGCGATTTGCTCCCGCAAGCTTCGGACAAAGGCGATCGAGATATGTTCGTTGCCGATCGTGGTCTCGCCGACGACCAGCTCGACGGGCATGGCATTGCCCTGGCGATCGCGACCATCCGTCGTTTGCGGTGGGGATGCCCGGGCCGGACTGGACTGTTTGGTCAAGGCCGGCCGCGACCCGGTCGCGGCCTTGGCATAGTCGGGGAGCAATGTGCGGATATCCCGGCCGGTGATTTCCTCCGCAGCAAAGCCGAACAGGCGTTCCGCCGCGGTGGAGAAGGAGCGTACCTGACCCGCTTCGTCGACCGTTATCATGGCTTCCGGAACCGTTTCCAGAATCGAGCGAAGCTCGAACTCGCGTGCCTCCAGCATCTCGGTCCGCCGTTCGCGTTCCGTGGCGTCCATGATGATGCCCACCATCGACAGACCTTCGGCATCGGGCCGGTCGTGAAAGAAGATCGATCCTTCCACGATAACCGGTTGCTCCCCCTCCATCGAGCACAGCCGAAAAGGCCGGCGGTGGCAGCTGTAGCTGGCCACGGGATCGTCCGAGAGAATGTCCGCGCCGAAGCGGCTGCGGACATGGTCGCGCCATTCTTTCATGCCGCCGGCGAAGGTGCCGGGTTCGATGCCGAACAGGCGCTCCGCATGGGCTGACAATCGCACCTTGTCGTCCGTCTCCGTCCATTCAAACAGACCGAGTTCATGAAGATCGGCGGCAACGGCGAGCCGCGCCTCGCTCGCCCGCATGGCCTGCTCGGCGCGCTGGCGCTCCGTAATGTCCTTCATCGACAGGACGATCATCGGATCGATGTCGGCACGCGGCTGCACGAGCTGACGGGATTCCAGTATGCGGAGCCGGGTGCCGTCGCGATGGCGTTCGGTGACTTCGGCTTCTTGCGGGCAATCGGGCGACAGTGGCCGCATCGGGCCGGGGGGAAGCAGCGCGCCGGTTAGCCGGTGCTTGATCTGTCCCCGGGCTTCGGCGGCCGCCCAGCCGTAAAGCTGTTCGCATCCCTTGGACCATCGGATGATGCGGCCGTTGATATCGGCGATCGCGATCGGGGCGGAATCGATGGCGACGCTGAACGCCCAGCGCGTCGTGCTTTCGCGCCCGATGCGGATCCATGCCCATGCGATGATCGCGCAGGATATGGCGACTTGCGCCGCCGCCTGCATGATCTCGCTCATTTCCTGCGTGACCTGGCCGTTCTTGTACGTCCATAGCTGCCAAAGCGCCGAAACGACCGGCAGCATGACGCACGGCGCCAGAATCCATTGCAGCGTCTGACGCCGCATGCCGCAATGGATGTTGTTGGACCAGACGGCATGCCGCCGCTGCGCGATGACCGCGATCGAGATGGCGATCAGCGTGGTGGAAGTCGGCACCGACATCAAAGCCAGCCGGGTTTCCGCCGCCAGCGTACTGACGCCCAGCGGCAGGAGCGTGCCCGATATGATCGCGATGGAAAGGCTGAGGCAGGCCAATCCTGTAATTGTGTTTCTGATTGCCGCGAGGCGGCATGTTGTCGCGAGCGACGCCAATGTCAGCAAGAGCATCGATATGGCGGGCATCAGCCCGGGGCGGCCGGGATGGACGCGCGGCTGATGCCGGATGCTATGCGATGAAAGCACCTGATCGATCAGCCATTGCGTGTCGGTCCATTCCTGTAACAGCGCCGACGTCGCGACCATCAGCGGAACGACCGCGAGCGCGCGCGCGGCGCCGGAGCGCCCGCTCGCGGCGCAGAAGAAGGACAGACCAACGCCGATGCAGCCGACCGCGGTCCATGGCTGCATGAGGATTTCGCTGCGGCCAAAGCCCGCGATCCCCAGATTGTTGGTGAACCAGCCCACCAGGACTGCCACGCAAATGATCAGCGACAATGCGATGAGGGAGGGGACGGCCGGCGCCAAGCGGACGAAGGGGGTTCCGCCGGCGCTTCGCGGCGGTTGTGTCAAGACTTCCATCCCCACTCGCAATACGTGACGTGGCGCAGCAGAATGCTGGCCGGGCGCGAATGCGGCCTTTGGTTGCGATTGTAAATATTTCCGACACGTTAAGCATCGCGAATTGCTGTGGAATAAATTTATATATCTGAAAACTATTGGAAAATAAGATTATTACGATACCGTAACCATATCTTCAGGCGGCATCCCTGTTTTCGTTCGAAAGCCCCTCGATGATCGCCCGATTGACTAGGATCAGGTCGTCGATCGATTCACGTCCACGCACGACATCGGACGTGTGCCGCTCCACCCACATCGCGATCGAGATGATGCGCGCGCGCAGCTCTTCGGGAAGCTGGTTCTCAGGGTCCGCGCAGAGGGTGGAGAAGGTGCTCCAGGTACGGCGGTTGCGATGTAGCGCGGGCATCAGGTCGACGCCCGTAAGGCCCGCATCCTTCGCCGCGATCAACTCCGCGGTGATCTGGCTCATCAGGCGATACTCGGTGCTGCGCGGGGTCGCGGCGATTTCCTGCGCGCGGCGATAGGCATTCAGGGACATGGGGCGCTCCGGGCATGGGTACCCGCTTATTCTAGGATGAATAACGATCGCGCGGTCGCGTCGGCTGCCAAGTTTCAGGATTGCACGCGCCGCGCGCCGAAAAAAATGCCCGAAAGCACGGGGGGGCGACCAATTCACCTATAATCAGTCCACCGGCCTAGGCCATCCATTTCACCGGACTGATCCATGCTCAATGCCATCGGCCTTGTCGTCATCCTGTTGTGCGTGTTCGGCAGCTTCCTGATGTCGGGCGGCAACCTTGCCGTCATCCTGCACGCGCTCCCGCACGAAATGGTCGCGATCGCGGGCGCCGCGGTCGGCGCCTTCATCCTCGGCAACTCGCTGGGCACGGTGAAGAAGGCGTGGATGGGCACGTTGCGCGTCTTCAAGGGCGTACGCTGGACGGAGGCGGATTTCCGCGACCTGCTGGCGTTGCTCTACACGCTGCTGTCGACCTTCCGGAAGGACGGTGCCAACGCGATCGAAAAGCACCTGGATCAGCCTGAAGAAAGCAGCATTTTCACACGCTATCCCAAGCTGCTCAAGGACAACGGGCTGATCGAGTTCATCTGCGACTATCTGCGCATGATGACGGTCAATTTCGAGGACCCCCACCAGCTGGCCGAGGCCATGGAGGGCGACATCGAGCGGCATCACGCCGAGGAGTTGCTGCCCCAGCATGCCATCCAGATCATGGCTGACGGCTTGCCCGCGCTGGGCATCGTCGCGGCGGTGCTGGGCGTCATCAAGACGATGAGTTCGATCGATCAGCCGACCGAAGTACTGGGCGCGATGATCGGCGGCGCGCTGGTCGGCACCTTTCTCGGTGTGCTGCTCGCTTACTGTCTGGTCGGCCCGATCGCGTCGAAGCTGCAGCAGATCATCGATGCCGACTTCAAACCC
>DATIGZ010000461.1:0-5296 GCA_035481255.1 Sphingomonas sp.
CCTTTCAGGGTTACGACCCCGCAGCGGGCGAGGCCATCGGGCCGGATTTTGCGGCAAGCGGCTCCGAGCATGTCGATGCGGCCTGCGCTGCTGCCGCCGCCGCCTTCGACACCTTCCGCGAGACCGCGCCCCAGGCTCGCGCGGCGTTTCTGGAGGCGATCGCGGCGAACATCGAAGCGGTCGGCGACGCGCTGATCGAACGCGCGATGCAGGAAACCGGACTGCCGCGCCCGCGGCTCGAGGGGGAGCGCGGCCGAACCACCGGTCAGCTGCGCCTGTTCGCGTCGCTGTTGCGCGCGGGACGCTGGGCGGGCGTGGTGATCGACAGCCCGCTCCCCGATCGCCAGCCCTTGCCCCGGTCTGACCTGCGCCAGCGCCGCATCGCGGTCGGCCCGGTCGCGGTGTTCGGTGCCTCCAACTTCCCGCTCGCCTTCTCCGTGGCGGGCGGCGACACCGTATCTGCACTGGCGGCCGGATGCCCGGTGGTGGTGAAGGCTCATCCGGCGCATCCCGGCACCTCGCTGCTGGTCGCCGAAGCCATCGACGCCGCCGTCGCGCAATGCGGACTGCCGCGCGGGACTTTCTCGATGGTGCAGGGGCCGGACAATGACCTGGGCGCGGCGTTGGTGCGGCATCCGGCGATCAAGGCGGTGGGCTTCACCGGATCGCGCGGCGGCGGCCTTGCGCTGGTCGCCATCGCGCAGGCGCGGCCCGAGCCGATCCCGGTCTATGCCGAAATGTCGAGCGTCAATCCGGTGCTGCTGTTCCCCGCCGCGCTCGCCGAACGCGCTGAAGCATTGGGCGCGGCGTTCGTCGCGTCGCTGACGATGGGGGCGGGCCAGTTCTGCACCAACCCCGGTCTGGTGATCGGTGTGGACGGCCCCGATCTCGACCGCTTCGTCGCGGCGGCGTCTGCGGCAATGGGTGAGGCGCAGGCGCAGGTGATGCTGACCGCCGGGATCCACGCCGCCTATGCACGCGGGGTCGAGGCGCTGGCGCAGCCGGGGCGGACAGAGCAACTGGCGCAGGGCAAGGAACCGGCCGGATGCAACCTTGGCCGCGCGGCGCTTTTCGGCGTCACGGCCGACGCGCTGATCGCCGACCCCTCGCTCGCACATGAGGTGTTCGGCGCTGCCTCGCTGGTCGTGCGCGCGCGCGACTGGGCACAGGTTGCGCAGTTACTGGAGACGCTGGAGGGGCAGCTGACCGCGACGTTGCAGATCGATGAAGCGGACGCCGCGCTGGCGCGGCCGCTGCTCCCGATCCTTGAGCGCAAGGTCGGCCGCATCCTCGCCAATGGCTGGCCGACGGGCGTCGAGGTCGCACATGCAATGGTGCATGGCGGCCCGTTCCCGGCGACGTCGGATCCACGCAGCACTTCGGTCGGCACCGCCGCGATCGAGCGTTTCCTGCGGCCGGTCTGCTACCAGGACCTGCCCGACGCGCTGCTGCCCGAAGCGGTGCGCGACGCCAATCCCTATGGCCTGCCGCGGCTGGTGGACGGGGGGTCCACATGAGCCGCACGCGGGAGGCGGGCCGCTCGCCGCTGGCGATCCCCGTCTTCCGCAACCTCTGGGCGAGCAACCTGCTCTCCAATTTCGGCGGGCAGGTGCAGACCGTCGCCGCCGGCTGGCTGATGGCGACGCTGACCCAGTCGCCGCAGATGGTGGCGCTGGTGCAGGCCGCGGTAGCGCTGCCGGTGATGCTGCTGATCCTGCTTGGCGGCGCGCTCGCCGACAGTTTCGATAAGCGCAAGCTGCTGCTGATGGCGCAGCTTTTCATGCTCGGCACCGCGAGCGGGCTTGCCGCGCTGGCCTGGTCGGGGTGGGTTACGCCGTGGCTGCTGCTCGCCTTTACCTTCCTGCTCTCGGGCGGCGGGGCGCTCAATAACCCGGCGTGGCAGGCGTCGATGCGCGACATCGTGCCACGCGAATCGATCAGCCGCGCGGTGGGCCTCAACAGCACGAGCATCAACCTCGCCCGTACGGTGGGGCCGGCGCTGGGCGGCGCGATCGTCGCCACGCTGGGCGTTGCCGCGGCGTTTCTCGTCAATGCGCTGAGCTATGTCGCGCTCGTCGTCGCGGTGCTGCGCTGGCGCCCGGCGCCGCGCGAGGCGCAGTTGGGCGGGCGCGAGCCGCTGGGCGCGGCGATGCTCACCGGCGTGCGCTATGCCGCCATGTCGCCGCACCTGCGCCCGGTGGTGACACGCGGGGCGATCTCGGGCTTCTCCGCCAGCGCTGCCTTCGCGCTGATGCCGGTGGTGGCGAGCCAGCAGCTGGGCGGCGGGCCGATGACGCTGGGCGCGCTGCTCGGCGGGTTCGGCGCGGGCGCGGTGGTCGGCGCGCTGGCCAGCGGGCGGACCCGCGAGCGCGTGTCGACCGAATATCTGGTCCGTGCCGCGATGCTGCTGCTGGCGGCGGGGCTGCTGGGGCTTGGTTTCGCCACTGCGCTGGTGCCGGCGGCGTTCGCGGCGGCATTGGCGGGCGCGGGCTGGGTGCTTGCCCATTCCAGTTTCAATGCGACCGTCCAGCTCGCCGCGCCGCGCTGGGTCTCCGCACGATCGCTCGCGCTTTACCAGACCGCCACCTTCGGCGCGATGGTGGCCGGCAGCTGGTTCTTCGGCATGGTCGCCGAGCGTGCGGACGTGTCTTGGGCGCTGATCGCGGCGGGTATGTTGCAAGTGTTGGGCGGACTGCTGGGCCTGCGGATGCGGCTGCCGGCGGCAGAGACGCTCAACCTCGATCCGCTCGACCAATGGCGCCCGCCGCAGCTCGACGTCGAGATCGATCCGGCGAGCGGCCCGATCTTCGTCGAGCTGGAATATCGCGTCGAGCCCGAGGACGCCGACGCCTTTCGCGAAGCGATGCGCGAGCGCGAGCGCATCCGCCGCCGCGACGGCGCGCGCGGCTGGGCGCTGTGGCGCGACCTCAACGACGCGATGCGCTGGACCGAAAGCTATCGCGTGCCGAGCTGGGCGGAGTATCTGCGCCACAACCAGCGCCGCACGCAGGAGGATCGCGACAATGTCGAGGCGCTGCTGGCGCTGCACGTCGGCCCCGACGGTCCGTTGATCCGCCGCCATGTCGGCGCCGCTAGCACGGCGCGCGCGCGGGACGCGGGGACGCCGCCGCCTACGCCGTGAGCGCTCAGGGCTAGCCCGTGAAGGGTGGAACCCCGAGCGCGATCCACAGGGTGATCGCAACGCTCAGTGAGATGCCGGTCAGCGTGCGCGACGCCGGTGCGATCTGCGGCGGCGTATCGGTGTCGATCCGGCGGCGGCCGGTGACCATCGGCCCGACCAGATTGTCGCGCCGCGCAAACAGGTAGAACAGGACCGCGCCGATGTGCAGCACGATCAGGACGAGCAGCACATTGAACAGCGTCTCGTGCAATTCCGTCGCGGCGTCGGACGTCTCGTAGCTCACCAGCCCGGCGAGCGGTCCGGCGAACAGTCCGTCGGTATCCTGGGCGAACAGGCCAAGCCCGATCTGCGCCGCGAGCAGGCCGAGCAGCGCCACGACGCTGAGCGCGCCCAGCGGATTGTGGCCGATGGCCTGCGTGCCCGATTGCAGATAGGCGCGGATCGCGGCCGGGCCGCGCACGAACGACGCGAAGCGCGCTGTGCTGCTGCCCGCGAAACCCCAATAGAGGCGAAAGATCAGCAGTCCGAGCAGCACATAGCCCAGGATGCGGTGGACCGACATCGCGCCGAACTCGGCGGTCGCCCACATTGCGGGCAACAGCAGGACAAAGGCCCAATGGACGATGCGGACCGGCGCGTCCCAGATCGTGACCGCGCCGACCTCCGGCGGGAGGGTAGGGGCGGCGGAGTCCGCGACCGGCGGCTCCGCTTCGCCGCTCACTTCTTTGCCCGGAAGCTGTCGTGACAGCCCTTGCAGGTCGGGCCGACCGCGGCCGACGCGGTCTTGATCTGGGCCAGGTCGCCGCTTGCGGCGGCGGTCTGAAGCGCGGCGGCGGCGGCCGCGAACTTCTCGCCGGCTGCCTTGAACTCGGCCGGCTTCTGCCAGATTTCGGGCTTGGCTTCGCTGTCCATCCCCGCTTCGGGGCCGGCGGTGCCGGGGAACCAGCCGGGCAGTTCCTTGGCCAGCCCGTCGAGGGCCTTGGCGTTGGCGGCGATCGCCTCGACCGACGGGGCGTCCTTCTTCAGCTCCTCGCCGATCGCCTTGTTGGCCTTGGCGATCGCCTTGAACTTCGCCTCACGCGGATTCTCGACCGACGATCCGCCCGAACAGGCCGCGATGGCCAGCAGCGCGGCGGCGGCCGCGATCGAGCCGAGTCCATGCTTTGTCATTGATTCCCCTCGCCTAGCGACACGTTCTGCGATCCTAGCCGCGCGAACGGCCGCTGCACGCAAAATATCCGCGGGGGCCGATAGATTCTCGTCGTCCGCCCGCCGTGCGCGGCTCAACCGACCTGGCGCAGCAGGGGCTTGCCGGTGTTCCCCGCGACGTTGCGGCGGAGCAGCTCGATAAAGTCGAGGTGGATGCGCGTCGGCAGCCAGTCGGCGCGCATGGTGATCCCGATCGATGGGGGACGGTCGATCGGCCCGAACGGCAACGGCGCCAGCGTGCTGTCCTCGTGCAGCAGCTCGTACGAGGTCATCAGCGTCAGCCGGTCGCTGCGCGCGAGCAGCTGGCGGATGACCGGAAGCGAGCAGGTGGCGATCGACACTTCGGGCTTTTGCGCCGCGAACAGCCGTTCGAAGCACGCCCGGCGGCTCGATCCCTCGGTCGCGACCACCCATTCCTGATCGAGCAGGTCGTCGATCGTCACCTTGCCCTGGCGCAGCAGCTTGTGCCCGCGCCGTGCGACGATGTTGTACGGGGTCTCGCCCAGCGCCTCGTTGGTCAGGTCGTCAGCCAGCGTTTCCTGCACCAGCCCGATGACGAAATCGACATCGCCCGCGCGCAGCCGCTTGAGCATCTCCGACGCGCTTTCGTTGATGATCTTGACGTCGGCGTTGCGGTGCGAGGTGACGAACTCATCGAGCACGGACGCGAGCAGCACGCTGCCGCCAAAGGGGAGGGCGCCGATCGTGATCTGGCTCGCGAAATTGCCGCGCGCGGTCTCGATCTCGCGCACGCCCCATTCGATCTCCTGCGCGGCGAGCTTGATCTTGCGGCCGAACTCGATCCCCGCGGGCGTCACCATCACCCCCGCTGCGGTGCGGTAGTAGAGCGATTTCTTGACGTTGCTCTCCAGGTCGCGCGCGGCGCGCTGGAGGGAGGCTTGGGACAATCCGAGTGTCTGGGCCGCCTGCGCGAAGGAGCCGCCG
>DATIGZ010000462.1:0-1853 GCA_035481255.1 Sphingomonas sp.
GACCCGCCGCCTGCCTCTCGTCGCCGCGCTTCTCGCCGCCACCGCGCTCGCCGCCTGCTCGGGCGGTTCGGATGCGCCGGATGCGCCTGTCAACACCGAGGACAACGACGCCGTGGTGATCGACGAAACGCCGGTGCAGAATTTCGCCGAGCCCGAGCCGACGCCGACCCCGTCGGCAACCCCGGCACCGATCGTCGAGGACGACCGCGGCGTCGAGGAGCAGGTGCAGGAGGACGCCGACGCCGTCGGCATGACCGCACGGCTCCCGCGCGAGCAAAGCGGCAACGAGACCGCCCCGGCGGAGTGAACCTGCCCGTTCTGGTTAACCGAATCTGGCCAATCGCCATCTGATACGCTAGCGTCACGGCAATGCGTTGGAGCGGGAATAGCGTCCGCTCGGGGGAATTGTCGTGACGTTGACGGTGGCGCTCATTGTAATGAGCGCGAGTGCATCGATCGGTTTAAGCGGTCTGATCGCCGAAACGCGCGTTCCGCCCGGCCAGCACGACGCCGTCGTCGCCCGCACCGTCGGCGGCATGATCAGCTATACGCGCTGGCCCGAGCCGCGACCCGCGCTGCGCATCTGCGTGAGCGGCGCGACCAGCTACACCAAGGGTTTTGGCCGCATCGGTCAAAGCGCCGGGCGGCAGATCGCCACCCAGATCGTCACGCCGGGCGGCCCCACGCGGGGCTGCGACGTCCTCTATTTCGGGACGATGACCGACGCGGATCGCCAGCGGATGCTGCGCTCGATCCGCGACCAGCCCGTCCTCTCGATCGCCGAGGCTGATCCCGCCTGCCGCGGCGGCACGATCTTCTGCCTGCGCGTGCTGCCCGACCGCGTCGGCTTTCAGCTCAGCATCGACGCGGTGTCGCGCAGCGCGGTGCGGATCGACCCGCGCGTGCTGCGCATCGCGTTGCCGGAGGGAGACGCGTCATGAGCGACGCCGCACGCCTCCCCTCGCTGCGCCGCGTCCTCGCACGGATGCACCTGCGCGTGACACTGTTCGCGGTCGGTCTCACCGGCCTGACCGTGCTGCTCGCCGGGTTCGCCGCGATCGGCGCCTATGCGGGACAGAATCTCCACCTGATCGGCCGTTCCGCCGGGTACAGCGCGGCGCCCGCGATCGTGTTCGACGATCCCGTCGCCGCGCGGCAGAGCATCGCCCCCCTGCTCGAAGCAGGAGTCGCCGGGATCACGCTGCTCAAGCCGGACGGGACCGTCCTCGCCACGGCGGAGCGGGAGGCCACGGACAAATCGCTCGCGCGGTGGATCGCCGACCGGCTGTTCTTCGCCGAACCGGTGGACGAGCCGGTCATCCATCTCGGCACCCGCATCGGTACGGTGCGCGTGCGCGGCGAAGGCAGCGCGGTCGCAGCCTATATTCGCGACGGCATCCTCGGCACGCTCGTCTGCCTGATCTTGACCGGACTCGCCGCCTGGCTGCTCTCGCGGCGGCTGCGCGCCGATATCGTCGCGCCGCTGGGCGCGATCGCCGATGCCGCGCACAGCTTCCGCCGCGACGAGACGCTCGACGCGCGTGTGCCGCCCGCCTCGATCCGCGAGGTCGAGGCGCTGCGCACCGATTTCAATGCGCTGATCGCCGAACTTGCCGACTGGCGCCAGCACCTGCGCCGCGAGAACGAGACGCTGAGCCACAAGGCGAGCCACGACGCGCTCACCGGCCTGCCCAATCGCGCCCTGTTCGAGCGCCGGGCCGCGACGTCGCGCGCGCGCAGGCAGCTGCGGATGCGCGCGGCGGTCTCGATCAACACCACGTCACCCGCGGCATGGCCGTGGCGGTCGTTGATCGGCTTGAAGCTGTCGCCGTCAACATAGAGCAGCACGAAGC
>DATIGZ010000463.1:0-2619 GCA_035481255.1 Sphingomonas sp.
GGTCAACTAGGGGTGATGCGGTAAATGCGATGTTATCCGGGCGTGACAGTTTGAAGACAAATGGCGGTTTTTCGCGGTTTGTTGCGGTTAACCCTCCAATTCGGCGCGGTGGCGGGCGGCAAGGCCGGTGAGCCAGTCGGCGAACGCCGCCACATGCGCGAAGTGGCGCGTCTCTTCATGTGTCACCAGCCAGAAGCTGCGACGGATGCGGAGTTCGGGCAGGACGCGCGTCAGCTTGCGATCGGCGTCGCCGATGAAGCAGGGCAGGACGGCGATGCCCGCGCCCGCCGTCGTCATCCGGTACTGCGCGTTGATGCTCGAGGATCGCAGTTGCGGTTCCGGCGCGCCGGGAATCTCGTCCAGATAGCGCAGCTCCGGCGCGTAGAGGATGTCGGGGACATAGCCGATCAGCCGGTGATCGCGCAGCTGATCGGGCGCGGTCAGCGGTGCGCTTGCGGCCAGATAATCGTGCGACGCATAGAGCCGCAGGCCATAGTCGGCGAGCTTGCGCGTGAGCAGCGGCCCCCGGCGCGGGCGGGCGAGCAGCACCGCGACATCGGTCTCGCGCCGCGTGGGGTTGAGGAATCCGCTGGTCGCGATCAGATCGACCGCCAGCCCCGGATGCGCGTCGGCCAGCTCGCCCAGATGGCGGCTGACGAACCAGGTGCCGAAGCCTTCGGACACGCTGACCCGGATCGTGCCGCGCACCGGACCATCCGGATCGCGACTGCCGATCGCGGCGGCGGCACGCTCCATCGCGCGGGCATGGGTCAGCAACCGCTCGCCCGCCGGGGTCAGTGACTGGCCGTCCTGTCCTTGCTCGAACAATCGCTCGCCCAGCGCCTGTTCCAGCCTGCGCAACCGCCGCCCTGCCGTTGTGGCGTCGATCTCCAGCGCCTGCGCGGCCTTGGCGAGCTGCCCGGTACGGGCGATCGCGAGGAAGATCGGAAGGTCGCTCCAGTCCATGACCTGCAAATATGCAGCTTATACCTGCATGTCGATGGGTTGCTCGTGTAGCGGGCGCGGGTGCATCACCATCGGCAAAAGGAGAGTCTGAAATGGCGACGGCGGTCCGCGAGATTTCGCACTTCATCGGCAATGCGGCGACGGCCGGGACGGGCACGCGCCGGTCGGACGTGTTCGATCCCAATACGGGCGCGGTGCAGGCGCAGGTGACGCTGGGCGCGCAGGCCGATCTCGACGCGGCGATGGCCAATGCGCTGAAGGCGCAGCCCGGCTGGGCGGCGACCAACCCGCAGCGCCGCGCCCGCGTCATGTTCAACTTCAAGGCGCTGATCGAAAAGAACATGGACGAGCTGGCGCATCTGCTCAGCTCCGAACATGGCAAGGTCATCGCCGACGCCAAGGGCGATATCCAGCGCGGGCTCGAGGTGATCGAGTTCGCCTGCGGCATCCCCCATGCGCTGAAGGGCGAGTATACGCAGGGCGCCGGGCCGGGGATCGACGTCTATTCGATGCGCCTGCCTTTGGGCGTGGTCGCGGGCATCACCCCGTTCAACTTCCCGGCGATGATCCCGATGTGGATGTTCGGCGTCGCCATCGCCTGCGGCAACGCCTTCATCCTCAAGCCCTCGGAGCGCGACCCCAGCGTCCCCGTGCGCCTCGCCGAGCTGATGCTCGAGGCCGGGCTGCCCGAAGGCGTGCTTCAGGTCGTCCATGGCGACAAGGAGATGGTCGACGCGATCCTCGACCATCCCGAGATCAAGGCGGTGAGCTTCGTCGGCTCGTCCGACATCGCCCATTATGTCTATCGCCGCGGCGTCGAGGCAGGGAAGCGCGTCCAGGCGATGGGCGGCGCCAAGAACCACGGTATCGTCATGCCCGACGCCGACCTCGATCAGGTCGTCAACGACCTGGCCGGCGCCGCCTTCGGTTCGGCCGGCGAGCGCTGCATGGCGCTCCCCGTGGTCGTGCCGGTCGGCGACAAGACCGCCGATGCGCTGCGTGAGAAGCTGTTGCCCGCGATCGAAGCCTTGCGCGTCGGCGTCTCCACCGATGCCGAGGCGCATTACGGCCCGGTCGTCACCGCCGCGCACCGCGCCAAGATCGAATCCTACATCCAGATGGGCGTCGACGAGGGCGCCGAGCTGGTCGTCGATGGCCGCGGCTTCGCGCTTCAGGGACATGAGCAGGGCTTCTTCATCGGCCCGACCCTGTTCGATCGCGTGACCCCGCAGATGCGCTCCTATCAGGAGGAAATCTTCGGCCCCGTCCTCCAGATGGTCCGCGCGCCCGATTTCGAGACCGCGCTGCGCCTGCCGAGCGACCACCAGTACGGCAACGGCGTCGCGATCTTCACCCGTAACGGCCACGCCGCGCGCGAGTTCGCGGCGCGGGTCAATGTCGGCATGGTCGGCATCAACGTGCCGATCCCGGTGCCGGTCGCCTATCACACCTTTGGCGGATGGAAGCGCAGCGCGTTCGGCGATACCAACCAGCACGGCATGGAAGGCGTGAAGTTCTTCACCAAGGTCAAGACCGTGACTCAGCGCTGGCCCGATGGCTCGCCGGACGGCGGCAACGCCTTCGTCATCCCGACGATGGGCTGACCGGGTTGGGCGGGATCGCGTCGCGTTGGCTGGGTGCGCTGGTCGCGTG
>DATIGZ010000464.1:0-23380 GCA_035481255.1 Sphingomonas sp.
GCGCAAACGGCTCCGCCGCCCGCCGGGGCCGCGGAGGGCGAGACGGACGAGGTGGTCATCTCCGGCTATCGCGCCGCCCTGCAAACCGCGCTCGACGCCAAGCGCCGCTCGAACGAGATCATCGATTCGATCAATGCGGAGGACATCGCCGACTTTCCCGACGCCAACCTCGCCGAATCGCTTCAACGCCTGCCCGGCGTGACGATCGACCGCGACAATGGCGAAGGGCGGACGATCACCGTGCGCGGTCTCGGCCCCGATTTCACGCGAGTCCGTCTGAACGGGCTGGAGGCGCTCTCCACCTCGGGCGGCAATGACTCGGGCAGTACGCCCAATCGCTCGCGCGGGTTCGATTTCAATGCCTTCGCGTCGGAGCTGTTCAACTCGCTCACCGTGCGCAAGACCGCGTCGGCCGAGGTGGACGAAGGCTCGCTCGGCGCGACCGTCGATCTCGTCACGGGACGTCCGCTCAATTACCGCAAGAACTTCACCTTCGGCTTGTCGGCGCAGGGCGCCTATTACGAGAATGGCGGCAAGGTTTCGCCGCGCATCGCCGGGCTGGTCTCGGGCAAGTGGGACACCGGCGTTGGCCGCATGGGCCTCACCATATCGGGTGCGTGGAGCAAGGCGGAACGCACGATCGATAGCTATGGGCGGTCGGTCGCGTCCTATGACTATGGCTATTCGCGGCCGTTCGCGGTGCCGGCGCTGAGCGCCGGGTCGCCCGCCGCGGGCATCCCCGAACGCGAAGGTTTCGCCGCGCCGTCGAACACGGTGTGCAACGGCGGCAGCGCCACTGCGCCCAACCTCAACGGGGTGATCCCCGGCATCAACATCACCCGTCAGGCGGCGTGCGACGCGCAGCGCGGCTCTGATCCCGCCGCCTATGCGCTGCTCTACCCCAATGGCGGCGCGATCCGTCAGTTCATCAACGGGACGACGGTGCAGACCACGCCCGGCTCGACCGTCATCACCCCCACGCTGCCGGGCCTAAGCCGTCAGGAGCTTGAGCAGGAACGGCTCGGCCTCACCGCCTCGTTCCAATGGGAGCCTGCCGACGGAACGCTGATCAGCGTCGACGGCGTCTATTCGCGCTTCCGCAACCAGTCGGATCATTACCAGATCTCGACCATCGGCCTGAACCGCTTCAACAACACGACCGCGGCATACAACACCGCCACCACCGGATCTGCGGCGCTCTACTCGTCCTGCGCGGCCAGCGGCGCGGGCGGGGTGACGATCAATTGTCAGGGATCGGAAGGGACCGGCGCGGTGCTCGCGGGCTTCGCCAACAGCACCAACCCGTTCAACCTCAACGCCTTCGACTATTACAACAACCCGCGTTCGGTGGGCTATATCCCAACCGCCAACCAGATGGCGCTGCTCGACGCGCTGGTGGGTAAACCTTCGACCCGCGTGCTCGAAGCGCACGTCAACAACAGCAACCCCGATCAGCCCTGGGCCGATTATCTCAAGCTGGGCAATATCGACTATCGCTCGGCGGACGACGGCAACACCTATACGACCAAGTTCAAACAGCTTTCGGTGACGCTGGAACAGGAACTGACCGACCGGCTGCAGATGACGGTGGTCGCGGGCTATTCGGAATCGGTCAACCAAAGCCTCGGCCTGCTGTCCGACCTGATCCGGCTCGACAGCGGGCAGGGCACGCCGGGCAATGGGTACTTCGTCTATGACGAACGCAACGCTCAGGGGATGCCGCTGCTCGACTTCGGCTTCGACGCGGCGAACCCGGCCAATTGGGACACGATCAAGGGCATGTCGGTGCTCCGCGTCCAGGCGCGCTACACCAAGAATGATTTCCGCAACGGCCGCATCGACCTGAACTGGCGCGCGATCGACGAGGATCACCTCAAATTCGGCTTCTCGCGCCGCGAATTCGGTTTCACGACGCAGGAACTGCGCCGTATCTCGCAGGAGGCGGTGTCGCCGACGCTGCTTGAAGCGGGCAGCACGGTCGCGGCCACCGGCCGCGTCATCGACTGGGGGCAGGGGCTTAACGTGCCCGCCGGCACGACCACGCGCTTCTGGGTACCCGACAACCGCAAGATGGCGGCGGTGTTCGGCTTCGATTGCGACTGCATCAACAAGTTCGGCGACTTCCGCCTCTCTCCGGGGGGCTCGTCGAACAACCTCGGCTTCAACTACGCGATCCGCGAGAAGGATACCGGCGGCTATGTCCAGTACGACTATGACCGCAGTCTGTTCGGCATCGGCGTGCGCGGCAATGTCGGCCTGCGTTTCGCGCATACCGAAGTGTCGGCGGACGGGCTGACGACGATCGGCGCGCCGATCACCAACACCCACAGCTATGACGACTGGCTGCCCTCGCTCAACGCGGTGTTCGAACTGCGCCGCGATCTGCTTGTCCGCTTCGGCGCGGCCAAGGTGATGGCGCGGCCGACGCTCAGCCAGCTCGCGCCGGGGATCACCAGCTTCGTGGTACCGGGCGTCGCGGGCGCCACCACCGGCGGCTCGATCTCGAGCGGCAACACCAAGCTCAGCCCGTTCCGCGCGACCAATCTCGATTTGAGCGCCGAATGGTATTTCGCGCCCGGTGCGCTGATCTCGGTTGGGGTGTTCAACAAGGATATTTCGAGCTTCCCGCAGCGGGTGCTCGCCGAAGGGCGGCTGAGCGACCTGTTCGACGACAGCGTCGTCCAGACGTTACGCGACAGCATCACCGCGACCACGCCGGCCGGTGACGCGCAGCGCGCCTATATCGACGCGGACAATCCGTTCAGCTTCAGTCAGCCGCGCGATGCACCGGGCGGGTATATCCGCGGGCTGGAGGTCAATTATCAGCAGAATCTGACCTTTCTGCCGGGCTTCCTCAAGAACTTCGGCATCCAGGCGAACTACACCTATATCGATTCGAAGCTGACCTACATCATCGACACTGGCGGTGCCGGGCGTCCTCAGCTGACCGGCGACGCACCGTTTCTCGGCGCCTCGCCGCACTCGGTGAACCTGACGCTCTACTATGAGACCAAACGCTTTTCGGGCCGCGTGTCGGGAGCCTATCGCGCCAAATATTACACCGTCTATCCGTTGCAGTCGGGCACCTGCCAGCCGGGCATGTGCCTCACGCCGCTGATCAACGATTTCGCGGGCAGCGAGCCGACGACGAACGTCGACGCGTCGTTCAGCTATCAGGTGATGCCGGGCATTTCGCTCACGCTGGAGGCGCTCAATCTGACCAACCAAACCTCCAACCGCTTCAGCCTCGCCGAGAGCGAAATCATCACCCAATACGCCTCCACCGGCCGCCAGGTCTTCTTTGGCGTACGCGGAACATTCTGATCGGCGGCAATCGGGCCGCCGAGCCGGAATTTTGCGGAAGGCCTTGACTTTACGGCCGCGCGGCGGGACCGAATAGGGCTTCGGTATCCAGTCGAGGCATGGAATGACCAAGCCGAGGATCCTTGTCGCTGACGACCATCCCCTCATGCTTTCGGGGATCGAGGCGGTGTTGCGCGATTCGGATTTCGAGGTGGTGGGCACTGCGCGCGACGGCGCGCAGACGCTCGAACTGATACCCGTCGTGCGGCCCGACGTGCTGATCCTCGACATCGCGATGCCCAATCGCGGCGGCATGGACGTGGTGCGCACGTTGCGTGCGCGGCACGACAAGCGCACGATCGTGCTGCTCACCGCGCACATCTCCGACGCCGACCTGATCGAGGCGCTCGACCTCAAGGTTCAGGGCATCCTGCCCAAGGAAGGCGCGGAGACGCTGCTGGTCGCTTGCCTGCGGGAGATTTCAGCGGGCGGGCAGTGGATCGAGCGGTCTATCATGCAGCGCGCGTTGTCGCTGGCAATGCAGGGCAGCAAGAACGAGACCCGGCTGAGCCAGCTGACGCTGCGTGAGCGGTCCATCGCGCAGCTCATTACCCGCGGACTGCGCAACCGCGATATCGGGATCGAGCTGGGCGTGACCGAGGGGACCGTCAAGCTGACTCTGCACCGCATCTTCGCGAAGCTGGACGTCGCGAACCGCGTCGAACTCGCCATGCTGATGCAGAAGGAAAACGAGCAGCAGCCAAAGGCGAGCGGCGAACTCTAGTCACGGCTGATTGATGACTTCCTTTCGGACAAGCGTCATCGCAAGACAGCTGTAGATATAACTAAAGTTTCGTCCACATAATGCTTAATATATCTTCAGTTTTTCCATAAGGTTGAATGGATCAGCTGAGACGTTCTCCTTAACAATCCGTAAACATCGAGTCGTGGCGCAATGTTGCGCTTTCAGGTGAAGGCAACGCGAAAGCGAAACCGAACTTCGGCTCGACAGGCCTTTTCAGGGAGGCGGAGTTGCGGATTTCGGTCTGGACTTTGGGGGTTATGGCGGCGACGGGGCTGACGCTCTGCAGCACGCCCGCATCCGCCCAAACCTACTATGCCGATGGCCCCAATGCCGGCGGGTTCGCCTCGCTCCCGATTCAGGTGCGGGCGATGGTGGGCGGTCGCTGTGGCTTCGCCACCGGCGCGGCACCAAGCGGCAGTTTCGATCAGCCCAATTTCGACGAAACCGGCTTCACCCATGACTTCAACTTCCAGCTCGAATGCACTGGTCCCTCGCGGGTCGCGGTCGTGTCGAGCAATGGCGGGCTGAAGGCGGGGGGTAGCGCGCCCGCGGGCTATACGACGCTCGCCCCCTACGACGTGATGCTCAATCTGGTGGGATCGAGCGCCACGGCCTCGGCGACCTGCGCGGTCGCGGGTCTGACCGCGGTGACGGCAACGCCGTGCAGCTTCCGCGGGCCGGCGACAACCGCCGACGGGCTTCGCCTCAATTCCAACTCCATTCTGCAAACCGGGTCGTTCCTGCGCGTCAGCGCACCCGCCTATTCCGGCGCCAACATGCTGGTTTCGGGCGGTTATGCGGACACCCTGACCGTAACCGTGAGTGTCGCGCCATGAGCGGCGGAGAGACCCTTCTCCCTGCCGTTCGCACACTTGCCCGTGATGCGTGCGGCATGTCGCCGCGAAACCAAATCTTGCCCGGCCGGACGCCGGCCAGATCAGGAGACCATGTGATGAAGACGATCCTTGCCATTGTTGCGGCTGGCACCGCGCTCGCCGCTGCGCCCGCGATGGCGCAGGACACCACCGGCACCGTGAACATCACCGGTTCGGTGGCGCCCAAGTGCATCGTGGTTCCCGGTGGCGGCAACACCTTCACCCGGACCGTCGCGCTCGGCGAACTCGCCGGCACCGACGGCAAGATGCGTACCGACCTGGCGGCGAGCTTCAACGCCGCGGCGGTGACCGCTCGCGTGGTTTGCACCACCGCGGCGCCGACGATCAGTGTCGATGCCGATCCGATCGCCGCGGCGACCGCGACCGCTGTCGCCGGCTACGACAACAGCATCGACTTCACCGCACATGTCGCCGTGACGACGACGGGTGGCCCTGCGGGTCCGTTCTCGAACGACAGCGCGGCCGCGGCCGGTGTCGACACCGCGATCGGCGGGCGTGTGGCCAATAACGGGTCGGACAATATCGCGATCACCGCGAGCACGTTCCGCACCAACACGATCGACGATCTGCTGGCCGCGGACCCGGTCTACACCGGCAAGATCACCGTCGTGATCAAGCCCGGCACCTGATCGAAATCGGAAGGGCATAGGACGATGCGCAAGTTGATCCTGGCTTCGGCGGTACTGGCCGCCGCGACCGCGACCCCGGTGCTGGCACAATCCGGCACCACCACGGGGACGGTGACGATCGACGGGTCGGTGGCGCCACGCTGCCTGTTCACCACGTCGAACGCGATCATCAACGCGGGCGAACTGGCGCAGGCCGGCACCGGCGCGAGCGCGGGCAAACTGGATGCGAGCAAGCTCGACGGCCAGACCCGCACCCTTGTCGGCTGGTGCAACGGTACCGCTTCCTCGATGAGCGTCGAGGCGCTGCCGGTGGTCAACACGACGGTGACGAGCGCGCCGCCGGCGGGGTTCGACCGGGTGGTCAACTATACCGCCACGGCGACCGCCAATGCGGTCAACGCGGCCGACAGTTCGACCGTGGCCGGCGCGGGTAGTGCCAGCACCGTGGGTCTGTTCACCGGCAACGTCACCGTGACGCTTTCGAACTCGGCGACGCCCGGCGCGGGCCTGCTCGTCGCCGGCGCCTATCAGGGTGAGACACGCGTCACCCTGTCGGCGGCGAACTGACCCGGCGGAACCAGGGAGCATGACGATGAAGGCTCTGATGATCACAATCGCCGCCACGGCGGCAGCCATGATCCCCGGAAGCGCGCTGGCGCAGGCGGCGAGCGACACCTCGACCGGCCAAGTCATCGTCAACGGCAATGTGGCACGGCTCTGCATCCTTGGCGCCCCGTCGCGTGCCACCGTCGATCTCGGCCAGATGGCCGCGACATCGGGCACGCGGGTCGGGCGGATCGCGGTGCTGGGTGACCAGAGCGTCACGCTGCCGGGTTCGTTCTGCAACTTCGCCGGATCGGCGCTGACGGTGGAAGTGACGGCACTGGTCTCGGCCGACGCCTCGCCGGTGCAGCCGGGGTTCGCCAAGGCGGTGAACTATACCGCGACCGCGTCCAACTGGGCGCTGTCGCCGACCGCGGCGACCTCGGCGGCGAGCGCGGCGGGCGGGACGCCGACCGCGATCAGCACCGGAGTGACCCAGCCAGCGCCCAAGATCGCCGACGTCACCGTCACGCTATCGGGTTTCACCGCGCCGTCGGACGCGCTGCTGACCGCGGGCACCTATAACGGCCTGGTCGTCGTGACCCTTGGCCCGGCTGTGAGCGGAGGACTTTGAGATGGCACGTTCCCTGACCCTTGCCGCGGGTGTGTTGGTTGCCCTGTCGGCGGGTTCGGCCGCCGCGCAGAGCGCGACCGACACCAAGTCCTTCACCGTGACCGGCAACGTTCCGGCGCTGTGTTCGGGCGGGACGATCGCGGGCACCGGATCGACTTTTGATCTCGGTGTATTGATCGACACCACCACGGGCTTGCTGCGTACCGATCTTGCCGCGCCGCCCAAGGTCCTGACCGGGTCCTTCTGCAGTTCGCGCAGCACGATCACCGTCAACGCGACGCCGCTTGCCGCGCAGAATTTCACCGCGACCGCGCCGGCGGGCTTCTCGCGTACGGTGGATTACACCGCGACGGCCAGCGGCTGGACTCCGACAGCGGCGACCTTCGCCACTGGCGCGGGGAGCAATCCCGGCGCGGTCCAGACCCGGCCGACCGCCTTTTCGGGGGACATCGCCGTGGCCATCGGCACGTTCAGCACGAACGGCGGTAGCGGGCTGCGGCTGGTGTCCGACACCAGCTATCTCGGGGTGGTGACCGTCACGCTGGCGGTGGCGAACTGAGATGGCACGGGTCGCGGCCCTCCTTGCCCTGGCGGCGGTCACAGGAACCGCCCCGGCCATTGCGCAGAACCAGAGCGCGACGACCAGCATGCCCGTCATCGGTTCGGCGCCGCAGATCTGCGCGCTCCAGCCGCCCCGCATGGCGCCCGGCGCGCAGACGAACTTTCGCGGGCTGAGCGGCGAGACTCTTCAGATCGACCAGATGGCGGACTCGACGACGCTGGCGGCCAACGCGGCAAGCGCATCGATCCAGTTCGAAGCGGTTTGCAGCTTCCCGCATCGCCTGCGGCTGGAATCGCAGAATAACGGTCTGTGGCGGACGAGCGAGCTGGCCACGATCCCGACGGGTGGCTTCACCTATGCCGTGCCTTACCGGGCAGAGGTTTCGTGGGCCGGCGTCAACACAGCGCTCGACGCCGATGCGCTGTCACGCCGGGTCTCAGACCGACGGGTGACGATCGACCGGCCCGGCGCCGGAACGCTCGAGCTGCGTATCGAGATTCAGCAGGGCGCGTCCAACGTGCGCGCCAACGCCCCGGTGATCGCCGGCTATTACGGCGACACGCTCCGCATCGTCCTGGAGCCGCAATGATGGAGCACGCACTTCCCCTAGCCGGCGCGCTTGCGCTGATCGCGGCACTCCCGGCCGTGGCGCAAACGGGCGAAACCGCCCGCGGGCGGATCGAACTTGCCGGGCGGACGTATCCCGCCTGCGTGATCCGTACCGCGCGCGCCGGCAATGCGGTCAATGCGAGCTTCATCGGCGCGGGACCGTCGAGCGGTGAGATCCGTATCGCCGAACTGGTCGATCCCCAGACCGCGCAACCCCGCGCGGCGGAACTGGTGATCGAGCTGCCGGTGGTCTGCAACGCCGCGCACCGGCTGACGCTGACCAGCACCAACGGCGGGTTGCTGCGCGATGGTGGCAATCCGGCAAACCGTCAGTCCTCGACCGGCTTTGGCGAGGTGCTCGGTTACCAACTCGACGCGAACTGGGCGAACCGTGCCCTGACCCTCAACGCCGCGGCGTCGCCGCTGGCAATGCTCGACGTTCCGGACGGGATGGCGGGCGACCTGTCGCTGCGCCTTTCGATCCCGGCCGGCGGCGGGCCGCTCGTCGCCGGGCGATATTCCGACACGGTGGTGATCGAACTGCATGTTTCGAGCTGATCACAGGATCGGCTCTGGGAGAGTGGACGTATGAAGCTCCTTCGAGGTCTCGTTACGGTGATTGCGGCGGTGGCGGCGGTCTTCGCCTCGCCCGCCTGGAGCATGACCGTCCAGCCGGTGGTGATCGACCTGTCGGTCTCGGGCCGTGGCATGAGTCAGGTGATCACGGTCGAGAATACCTTCGCGACCCCGCTGCCGGTCGAGCTGCGCGTCGAGGAGCTGGCGTTCGACGAGACCGGCGTGAAAGGGACGGGCAAGGCGAGCGAGGATCTGCTGATCTTCCCGCCCCAGGCGCTGATCCAGCCGGGGCAGACCCAGACCTTCCGCATCCAGTATGTCGGTGATCCCGACCTCAAGGCGAGCAAGCATTACTACGTCACCGTGGCGCAGCTGCCGGTGAAGCTCCCGGAGGGGCAGTCGGCGATCCAGATCCTTTACAATTTCCAGGTGCTGGTCAGCGTGTCGCCGGCAGGCGCCAAGCCTGCGCTCGCCATTCAGTCGGCCGAGGTCGGCAAGAATGCGGAGGGCAAGCCCGCACCCGTACTCACGCTGGCCAACCCGTCGGCGGCGCACGGCTATCTGTCGAGCGGGCGCCTGCGGATCATCCAGACGGACGCTTCGGGCAAGGAGGTCTTTCGCAAGACCCTCTCGGGTCCGGAAGTCCAGCAGACGATCGGTTTCGGCCTTGTGGGAGCCAATCAGGTTCGCCGCATGACGCTGCCGATCGTGCTGCCGATCGATGGGGGCAAGATTGACGCAACCTTCACGCCCGAAAGCTGACCGCGCCTATCTGCTGGGCGGCTGCGCGTCCGTCCTGATCTCGCTGCTGGCGGTGCCCGCCGCGGCCTCGGATCAGGCAGGGAGCACGCTGCAGGTGCAGGAGCGGCGCGTGACGATCCAGGCCCCCCCGACGATGGCGGCGGGTCCCCAGATGCGGCTCAACCCGACGGGAAAACCGATCGCACTGACCGTGCCGCTCAAGGACGGCGGCATCTATCTGGGCGATATCCAGATCACCATTCTGCCCGACGACCGGATCGAGCTGCCCGCGCAGCGACTGATCGACCTGCTCGCCAATGTGCTCAACCCCGGCACGATCAAGGCGTTGCAGGGGGTGTCGGCGACCAACGCGTCGCTGACACCCGCCGACTTCGAAGCGTCGGGCGTGCAAATCCGCTATAATCCGCAGACGCTGGACCTGAACCTGACCATCGCGGCGGAACGGCGCGGCACCAAGACGGTGCAGGTCAGCCCGCTCGACCGCGAGCGGATCGGCAGCTTCGCGCAGCCGGCCGACTACAGCGCCTATCTCAATATCCGCGGCGCGCTGGACTATCTCCACGCAGGCGGCGATGTCGGCTTCACCTCGCCGATCTTCTCGCTCGACGGGGCGACCCGCATCGGTTCGGTCGTGGCCGAGGGCGAGGCGATTTGGCAGCCGGGTGCGGCGGGGGTCGATTTCCAGCGGCTGGGTTCGCGCTTCGTCTATGATGACGAGAAGAATCTGATGCGCTGGACAGCGGGCGATCTGCGCACGATCAGCCGCGGTTTTCAGTCGGCGCCCGATATCGCCGGCGTTTCGATCTTCCGTTCGTACAGCGTATTGCAACCGCAACAGATCATCCGGCCGCGTGGCGACCGGAGCTTCCGGCTGGACCGTCCTTCGACCGTCGAGGTCGAGGTCAACGGCCAGATCGTCCGGCGTCTTCAGCTTGCACCGGGTAACTATGACCTTCGCGACTTCCCCTTCACCCAAGGCGCGAATGATATCCGGTTGTCGGTGCTGGATGACGCCGGACGCACCGAACTGCTCCGCTTCAACCTGTTCCTCGACCAGTCGCAGCTGGCGAAGGGGTTGAGTGAGTTCGGTTTGTACGCGGGCGTGCTCAATCCGCTGGGGCCAAGCGGGCCGCGCTACAGCGACGATTGGGCAGTGACCGGCTTCTACCGCCGCGGCATCACCGACCAGCTGACGCTGGGCGCGAATGTTCAGGCGGACAAGCGTTCGCGCATGGGAGGTATCGAGTTCGTCGCGGCAACCCCGCTGGGTTCGTTCGCGGGCAATTTCTCGATGTCCGACATCCGTAACTACGGCACCGGCTACGCCGCGACGCTGACGTTTCAGCGGCTGATCCAGCGCCGCGACGGGCAGGCGGACTCGCTGACCCTGTTCGCCGAGACGCGCAGTCGCCGGTTCGGGCCGATGGGCGTGCTGACTCCCGACAATCAGTTCAGCGCCGAGTTCGGCGGCGGCTATTCGCACGCGTTCAACGATCGGCTCTATGCCGGCTTCGACGGCCGCTACTCGATCGGGCGCGGGGCCCAGCGCGATGTGCACAGCTATCGCGTGACGACCGGATATCGTATCTCCGACACCGCGAGCCTGACGGTGGATGGACGCTGGGAACGCGATGGCACGAGATCGCGTGTCAGTGCGCTTGCGTCGCTGGTCGTGCGGCTTGGCCGGTTCTCCAGCATGCGCGGCGACTATGACACCCGCGACAACCGCATGCGCGCTTCGTTCCAGACGCTGCACGGGCAGGGCGTGGGTTCGTACAACATCACCGCCGATGTCGAGCGTAGCGACCGCGGATCGGGCTTCAACTTCAACGGCAACTATTACGCCAACCGCGCCGAGCTGGGCCTGAGCCATTTCGGAACCTTTGAGGGTACGTTCGGCAACCGCACGAGCCAGCGCACGTCGATGCGGCTGGGTACCTCGCTGGCGATCGCCGATGGCGCCTTCTCGGTCGGACGGCCGATCTACGACAGCTTCGCGATCGTAACGCCGCATCGCACGCTTGCCGGCGCGAATGTGGTGGTTGAGCCGACGCCGTTCGGCTTCACCGCGAACAGCGGGATACTGAAGGCGGGCACGCAGCCGAGCATCAGCTCCTATGCCGAGCGCACGTTGACGGTGGATGCGCCGGACGCGCCCGCCGGAGCGGATCTGGGTCAGGGTTCGTTCCGCCTGCTGCCGCCCTATCGCAGCGGCTATAAGCTGGTCGTCGGGTCCGACTATTTCGTCACCGCGATCGGCCGCCTGCTCGATACCGATGGCGAGCCGGTGAGCCTGGTGACGGGCAACGCGACCGAGCTGGCGCATCCCGAGCGGCCGCCGGTTACCGTGTTCACGACGCGCGACGGCCGCTTCGCCGCGGCGGGCCTGGCGCCCGGACGCTGGCGGATCGAGATGCTCGACGCGAAGAAATCGACGTTCATCATCACCATCCCGGCCGACACCAAGGGCCTTGTGCGCCTGCCGGAAATCCAGTCGGGGAAGGACAAGTAACCATGCGATTTGGCAAATTCGGGCTTTTCCTCTGCGCACTGGCCGGCATGCTGACCGGGGGCGAGGCGATAGCCGGAGGCGCTTGCGGCCTGACCACGGTGTCGGGCGGCGTCGCCAACCTGCAATATGATCCGTTCAGCCCGACCGCGTTCGGGGTCACGATCACGGGCGTAGTCCTGTCACGCGTCAACGGGACGGGCGGCGAGAAGACGTCGGATATCGAATTCTACGCCAAGGGCGCGACGTCGGCGCAGAACGGATCGACGCTGACGCCGATGATCGCGCCGAGCACCGGCAGCGGTGGTATCGGCTATAATCAGAACATCTTCTTCGGCACCAACCAGGCGCCGCCGATCCTGAATATCAACAGCCAGACCCCGGCGCCGGGTGTGTTCCGCTGGAAATTCTCGGGCAACAATGCGGCTTCGGATACCTTCACGCTCAACTTCGGGCTGACGCTGCCCGCCAACCTCAACCTGATCGCGGGCGGCACGCTGCCCTTCGACATCGTCTACAGCTGCAAGGCGACGGGCAATGGCGGGCCGATCACCGATACCGGCACGCACCCCAATGCGATCGTGGTTTCGGTGACGATCCTGAGCGGCCTTCAGGCGAGCTATGTCGGTACGATGCTTGATTTCGGCGAGGTTGGGGACAAGACGACGGCGCAGGTGCTGGCGGCGCCCGCCACCTACACCACGCCGAACACCAATCATGTCCGCGTGGCGAGCTCCGGCCCGTTCTCGGTCGGCCTCAGCTCACCCAATGCCTATCGGCTGACCTATCCGGGCGGCAATCTGGGCGACGCGAACCAGACGCTGCGCTACAGTGTCCGCTTCCTGGGGCAGACCCGTTCGAACACCAGCCCGACATTCACCACCGTGACCTGTCAGCGCGCCGGCACCGACGCGGCGTCCGGCGTATTGCCGATCACCGCGACGCTACTCGAGGGAGGACAGGGCAAGGCGGTTTCGCCGCAATATGGCGAAGTGCTGGTGGTCACCGTGACGCCGCTGGTCGCGAGCACGCCGGCCGGAACGCAACAGAATTGCCCTGTCCTCTGACTCTCTCCGAGAGGGCAGGGCAACCCGTTTAGCGCGGGACGATCAGCGCGGGACGATGCGGAAAGCGATCTGACCCGACGTCGCGCCTTCCGGCACTTCGAGCGAAACAGCGTTGTTCTGGATCGCTGCATGGTCCGACATGCGGATGCGGGTCGAGCCGGTGTCCGAAAGCTGGATCTTCTGACCGGCGACGACGATGCTTCCGCCGGCGAGCGCCGCGGAATGATCGGCGTAAATCTCATAGCCGTTGGCGCTGTTGCAGAACTCGCTCAGCGTGCCGAGTGAGACCGCGCCGGCTGCCGCGGGAACTGAAGTCGCGTCCACGCTGGCGCGGCAGATGACCGGTGCGAAACCGGTGATGCCCAGCACATAGCGTCCCGATCCGACGTTGAGCGCGGGGTTTACCGCCGACGCATTGACCGCGGCGAAGCTGCTGAGCGCGGCGGCGACCAGCGCGCCCGATTTGATTGCCCGAACCATGTTGGACTCCGAATTGATTGCGGGCCGATATTACGGAAGCAGCTTTCCGGATTGGTTTCCCCGACTGGTAAAGGCGCAGTTTACCCCTGCGGACGGCGGATCCCCGCGATGTGCGGATCAGTCCTGATCGCGCAACAGCTTAGCGGGCATAGCTCATGCCGCTGCTTGCGGGACCGGCGAAAAAAATTCTGCCGGATGTGCGAGATATGTCCAACGCGGCGGAAGTACGCGGCGTCATTCGGGCACGGGAGTCGCGCCACCCTCCTGCTCCTCGACCGGCAGGCGGATCGCGAGCAAGGTTCCCGCGCTGATTGCTTCCTCATAAGCCGTGCCGCCAAGCATCACGATCCGCCGCTCGAGCGAACGGGATGCGATGCGTTCCGCGCCGTCCTCGTCCATTTGCTGTGCGGGATCCGGCGGGCGTCCGTCGGACTTGATGCTGAGGAAGAGCTGATCCTCGCTCCGCGCCAGCCGGACCACGAACTGTCGGGCGTCGGCGTAGCGGACGGCGTTGGAGATCGCCTCGCGGATCAGCAGTTCCAGCTCCATCGACAGGCTTGCGGAGACGGGGATCGCGGATTCACTTTTGGGGTCCAGCCGGCACTCGATCTGCCATTGGCGTCCAAGCAGTTCGAGCCGCCGGGCGATCAGCGTGATCAGGTCGACGCGGTCGTTCTTTACATGCGGGCGATCGACCATCAGCGCGCGCAGGTTTGTCTGCTCGGCGGCGATGATCGCGATGATCTCCGCCAGATCGGCGTCGAGCGCGGCGCGATCGCCGTCCAGCCGGTTGCGCAGCGCCGAGATGTTGAGCCGCAATCCGGCGAGCGTCTGGGTGATGCCGTCGTGCAGGTCGCGACTCATCGCGATCCGCGCAGAGGTTTGCGCATGCTCGAACCAGCGGGCGAGCACCTGATGCCGGGCAAGCGCGACATTCATCGCTTCGCCCGCGCGGGCGGCGGTTTCGAGCAGGGTGCCCGACGGGCGGCCGACGCCGAGCAGGATCGCATGCCCCTGCATCTCCCCCGCCTGAATGGGGACGCCGCACATCGCTTGATGCGCGAGAGTGAGGGTAGGGGGCAGGGCCGGCGTATGCCCGGCCGAGCGGCGAACCCTGCCGCGCCAGTCGCGCAGCAATGCGGTGCGCCCGGCGGGGTCGAACATGAACGCCTGCTCGTCCCACGCCGCGGGCAGGAGCGCAGCGGTGTCGGCATCCACACGCGTAAGGCGATCCTTCTCGGCCAGAACGGCATGCGGGCGCCCGCCATCCGCTGTGCGCCAGACGAACAGCACCTGCGGCGCGTGGACATGGCGCGTCAGTTCCTCGGCCAGCAGATCGAGCGACAGGAGGCGCGGGTCGTCACCGGCTTCTGACCAGATTTCCTGTTCGGCGTTGGCCTCGTCACGGCGCGCGGCGGCGATTCGCCAGCCCAACAGCATCAGCGCGGCTAGGTTGACCAGTCCGAACTGTAGCCAGACCCCACTCTCCGCCACCGGCCACCAGCCGGTCAGGGCCGCTCCGGGGCCGGCGAGCAGGATCAGCAGATCGAGCAACAACAGGCGGATCAGCAGTGCCTTGCGCGATGGAGCGGCGGCCAGGGTGAACCAGATGAAGGGGAGGTAGAGCGCGGGCGCCGTGGCGCCGAGCACGAGCATCACCCCGCACATCGCCAGATCGAGCGGGGCGGCGAGCATCCGGAGCCAGTGGTCGGTGAGCCAGAGAAACAGATGCGCGATCAGGAACGCGATCGCGATCGCGCCATAGCTCAGCAGCAGCGTCTGCGTGACCTGCTGCCAGCGATCGGGCTGAAGCTGAGCGCTCCACAGCAACGGAATGGCGACCAGCACCAGAAGCAATCGGGTGACCACCACGACTGCCCGGCCCCCGTCCGCGCCGTCAAACGCGCGGTCGAACGCTCGCCGGATGCCGCTTGCCGCGCGCCGGCGACTGCTCGTCTCGCCCGCAGGCGGGAGGTCGATTGTTTTGCTTTGGTCGGGAACTAGATCGGCGCTCATGAATTCGGCCCCCAATGCGTTCCCCGATGACGGGGAGTTAACCATCCCGGAAGGTCATTCGTCTAGATGGGTGGGGGGATCGGGCATGAAGCTGATGAGGTGGCGAGAATGAAGCCGGGGTTGCGCCATCGCCTGAACGCGCGAAGCGTGGCGCTGATCTGCCGGCTCGAGGTGGATCTGCCCGCGCTCGCGCTGCTTTGGGCGGCCGCCGCGGCGTTCGCCTGCGGCCTGCGCATCTCGTTCGGCGGGGATGTGGCGGGAGTGTTCGTACCCAACCTGCTCTCCTATACGCTGCTCGTCGCGGCACCGATGGTGATGATGTTCCTCGGCTTGCGCTGGTTCCGCAAGGACATGTTGCAGCCCCAACCGCGATTTAGGCTGAGCCGGATCGGGCGCTGGCGCTCTGTCGATCCGGTCGCCGCACGGTCGCTGCCGCTGTTCGGGGCCACCGGGTTCATGGCCTCGCTGGTATTGGGAATCCTGCTCAACATTCCTTTGCGCGCGTTCGAGTTCCTGACCGCGATCCCCGCCTTGCCGGCGGACGCGCCGGGCTGGTTCCTGTTGCTGCGCCAGCTGATGCTGCTCGACGTGGTGGTGATGACCAGCATGTATGCGTTCGCCGCGGTGCTGGCGCTTCGCCATGTGCCCAGCTTTCCTCGCTTTCTCGTGGCGGCGTGGGGTATCGATATTCTGATGCAGGTCGGCATCGCGCGGATCATGGGGGCGCTGACCGAATTGCCGTCGGGTGTCGCCGCGCCGCTCGGCGGATTGCTGGAAGGCAATCTTAAGAAGGTGCTGATCAGCGTGGCGATCTGGCTCCCCTATCTGATCCTGTCGAAGCGGGTGAACCTGACCTATCGTTGCCGCGTACCGGCCTGAATCAGAGGCTGAACTCAACCGGAACGCGTTTTCGTCCTGTCCTTGCCGGGTCGCGACCTGCGGGCTCTTGGTCGCGTCGCGACGGCTGGAGGGGCCGACCGGCCCGCGTCCGATCTTTGCAATGAACCCGCGGATCGCCGTCATGCTTCGCGCCCCGATTGAGTTTGGCTCTTAAGGCGCGCGCCGCGCATCGGCGACGTGGATCACGGCCCATTTATCCGCATGGATGCGGCGCCAGCCCGGCTCCTTGTCGAGCTTCGCGGCGAGCGCGTTGTCGGGCGGCAGGATCGTCCATGCGAATTTCCAGCGCGCATCGGCGCGGCGCCACCGCGCGATATCTCCGCGCGACATCTCGAAATAGTCGGTGGTGAAAGCGTCGCCATACATGTCCGAGCGGCCATCGATGAACGGGCGAATCCCGTTCAGCACCAGCAGCCCGCCAAAACTGTATTCGTTGAACACCGGGCGTGCGCGCAGATCCGGCGGCAGTGTGCGGAGCGCGGCTTGCGGCACGCCGCGGCTGTCCGGGCGCTCGAAGGGAACGGCCAGCCGCACTGTGATCATCCCCGCGAACAGCAGCAGTGCGGTGGCGAGCAGTGGTCGCAACTCGACATGCTCGGCGCGGATCGCGCGCAACAGCGGCGGGCGGGGTCGGGGAACATCGTCGCTCCAGGCGCGGCCCAGCGGCTCGGCGAGCAGGATCGGTGCGACGACGGCCAGCACTGCAAGCTGGCGGATATGCTCGAGCGCGAGGTGCAGGAAGCCGAGCAGCATCAGCAGCCGGATCACCGGCACTCGCGTCGGCCGGACGAGCAGGAAGAACAGCGTTGAGAGCAGGACGATCTCGAAGATCGAGATTTCACCGAAAGAGGCGGGGTTCCACTCGCTGATATATTTCAGCAGCTCGAGCCGGCTGACGTAGAACGGGTATTCATAGGCGTGGAATCCCGCCGGGTTGCACAAGCCTGCTGCGAGCAGCACGATCCCGAACAGACCCCAGTTGCGGATCACGCTCCAGCGCCGCGTGCGTTCCGCATCGATCAACGCTTCGAGGCCGAAGGCGCCGGCGATTGCGATGCCGATGATGAAGCTGGCATGCGCGTTGACCCAGACGAGCATCAGCAGCCCGAGCCAGAGTGACGGCGCCTGGTCCTGCTCTCGGGCTCGGATCATCAGTAGCATCCACCCCGCGAGCAGCGGCAGCGCAAGCATGTGTGGCCGGGCGAGATAGGCGGGCAGCAGCGCTGCGGAGACATAGAGCAGCGTCAGCGCGGCGGCGCGTGGCGTCATCCATTTGCGCAGATGCAGTGCCAGCATCGCGTAGAGCGCCGCCGTGGTCGCGCCGAACAGCAGCATGATGCCGCGCCATCCGGCTGCGTACCACGCTCCGGCCATGATGACTTCGGTCAGCCATTCATGGGCCATCCATGCGCGGCCGGAAGCGCTGAATGAGAAGGGGTCTGTGCGGGGTACTCGCGCGTGTTCGAGGATCCATGCGCCCGCGCCGATGTGCCACCCCGTATCGCCGTCACCGAGTGCGGATGACATGACCAGCGCGAAAGCAAAGGCGGCGAAGGGGGCGACGATCAAAAGGAACAGGTCGCCCGGGACAACTTGCGACTCGGTCTTTCGAGTGTCGCTCAAAGCTGATTCTCCTCCCGAGATCCGATTCGAATCGTATTCGAAACAGGTAACGAAGAAATTCTCTTGGCAGTTGCGACAGTGAAATGATTATCGTTTTCAGTAAAGATGATATCTTTAGTTATAGAATCGGTTGCTCTGTGTTGATTAGGTACACATGTCGATGTCAAAAAATAGACCGTTGACTATAGCCCTCGCCTGAGGGGGTCTTTGGTAAGGCATTGAAATATAATGATTTCGAAAAAATTGGTTAACAGAAAATTGCAGCAAGATGCTGATATAAAAGGTAAATTTTTAGTTATTGACTTGCTTCCCGGTGAGGCTCCTAATCGACTGTGCGGGGAGTGGCGACGCTTCGACAATGTACGGGGGGAGGTCGTCGCAATCCGGATCGATGAAGATGAAGCGGCCCTGATCCGCTGAGACACGGGTCCGCTGAGGAGACGTGACATGACCATCATTAAGGCTTTGTGGAACGACGAGAGCGGCGCCTCGGCCGCGGAATATGCGCTCATCCTGGCGATTGTCGGCACGGGTATCGCGCTTGCGGCCTGGCAGCTCGGTGACTCGGTCAGCAAGGCCATGAACGAGGCTTCGAACTGCATCAAGAACAGCGTCAACGGCGTCTGCTGATGCACCCCCTGGGGGCCGTCCCGGGGACGGCCCCCTCCCGTAGAAGAGGCGCAGGGGGCATATGCGTAATCAGTCGATCATCATGCTGGCGATTGCGATTGTTGTTGGGCTGGCCGCCGTATTTCTTGCAAATACTTACCTTGGCCGGGTCGAGCAGGCGCAGACGCAGAGCGTTCAGGGAACCCGCAAGGTCGCCGTGGCACGCGTGCCGATCGATTTCGGTACCCAGATCACCGCGGACAAGGTCCGCCTGATCGACTGGCCCGCGGACTCCGTGCCCGCCGGTTCCTTCCATTCAATCGAGCAGCTGCTGCCGATGGGCAAGTCCCGCGTGGCGCTGCGTCCCATCCTCACCGATGAGCCGATCCTGCGCCCCAAGCTGGCGGGCGAGGGCGGCCGTGCGACGATCTCCGCGGTGCTGAAGCCGGAGATGCGTGCCGCCGCGGTGCGGGTGAACGAAGTTGCGGGCGTCGCGGGCTTCGTGATGCCCGGCGACGTCGTCGACGTGCTGGTGACGCGCACGCCGACCGACCTGACCGGCAATACCGGCCAGATTACCGATGTGCTGTTGCAGAAGGTTCGCGTGATCGCGATCGATCAGGACGCCAACGCCAATGCCGACAAGCCGGTGATCGGCAAGACCGCGACGCTCGAAGTGTCGCAGCTCGACGCGCAGAAGCTCGCGCTGGCGCAGCAGGTCGGAAGCCTGAGCCTGGTGCTGCGCACGGTGGCGGGCGAGCCCAATCCGGTCGTCGAAACCGTGAGCGTCGAGGATCTGCGCGATGGCGCGTTCGTCGGCGGATATCGAGGGCCGCAGCCCGCGGCATTCCGCCCGTCCGGCCCGGCTCCGGCGCGAGTGCGCGAACCGCGCGCACCGCAGCCGCGCCCGGCCGCCACGCCTTCGGGCAACCGCGTCGAGGTGATCCGGGGCACGCAGGACAAGAGCTATGAGGTGGGGCGCTATGCTGGGTTCTGATCGCAAGGCCCGAAGGGCCGGATGGCTGGCCGCCGCGCTGGGCGCCGCACCGCTGGCGATGCTGGCGGCGCCCGCGGCGGCGCAGGGTATCGCTGCCGCGCCGGGCATGTCGGCGGGCGAGATCGTGGTGCCGGTGAACAAGAGCCAGGTGGTCGTGGCCGACCGGCCCTTCACCAAGGTGCTGATCGGCAATCCCGAGATCGCCGACATCGTCCCGCTGACCAACCGCTCGGTCTATGTCCTCGGCAAGAAGCAGGGGACGACGAGCCTGACCATCTATGACCGCAACAACACGCTGATCACGGTGATCGATGTTTCGGTCGGTGCCGATGTGGTGTCGCTGCGCCGTCAATTGTCCGAGCTGCTTCCGGACGAGGCGATCGCGGTGCGCGCGTCGGGGGACTCGGTGGTGCTGTCGGGCACGGTTTCGTCCGGTCCCGCCGCCGACCGCGCGAAGCAGATCGCGGCGACATATGCGGGCGACAAGGTAGTCAATCTGCTCAGTGTCGGCGCCGCGCAGCAGGTGATGCTGGAAGTCCGCTTCTCCGAGATGAACCGCACCGCGGCGAAGCAGTTCGGGTTCAACAACGCCTTCTTCTCGGGTGGTTTCCGGGGCGGCACCGGCAGCACCGCGCCGCAGACCGCGATCCTGACCGACCAGGCGGGGCGGCCGATCGTCAACCTTCCCGGCATCCTTGAGGCGTTCGGCGTCGGTGCGGCGCGCTACAGCATCGGATCGCTCAACATCGTCACAGCCCTCGACGCGCTCGAGCGCAAGGGCGTCGTCACTACGCTCGCCGAACCGACGCTGATCGCGCTGTCGGGCGAGTCAGCCTCTTTCCTGGCGGGCGGCGAGTTTCCCGTGCCGGTGGCGCAGAGCGGGACCGGAGGAGGCGGCAACGGCGCATCGACGATCACCGTCGAGTTCAAGCCGTTCGGTGTGAGCCTGGCGTTCACTCCGACCGTGCTCGATGACGGCGTCATCAATCTCGAGGTTGCGCCCGAGGTCAGCTCGATCGATCCGTCTGCGTCGGTGACGATCAACGGGCTGACCGTGCCCGGCCTGCAAACCCGCCGCGCCAGGACCACGCTGGAGCTGCGCGACGGCCAGTCCTTTGCGATCGCGGGTCTGTTGCGGAATGATTTTCAGGACACGGTGCGGCAGTTCCCGGTGCTGGGGTCGATCCCCATCCTGGGCGCGCTGTTTCGCTCGACCGGCTTCCAGAAGCAGGAGACCGAACTGGTCATCATCGTCACCCCGCGGCTGGTGAAGCCGGTGAGCGCCGAGAAGCTAGCGGTGCCGACGGACCGGGTGCTGCCGCCCAGCGAAGGCGATCTGTTCGGGTTCGGCCGTACCGACCGGGCGGTGGGGATCAATCCGCTGAATCCTCACGAGCCGCCGCCCGAGGCGAAGAAGGGCAAGCCGCCGGCACGGACGCTGCCCGACGACGATCCCTCTGGCTACGAGATGAGGAAGTGAGCATGGCAAGCCCGTCGATCCGCCGTCTCGTGTTCCTGCCGGCGCTGGCGCTCGCCGCCGCCTGCACGCCGATCGATACCGGCCTGGGGGATACGGTGCGCACCAATCAGGCGCTTCACGTCATCAACCCCGGCCCGGTCGAGGATGATGCACCGCTCGCGACCTCGGGCGCGCGTGCCGCCGCCGCCGCCGAACGCTACCGCAAGGGCGAGGTGAAGCAACCGGCCGCGGTCACAACCACCGGCTCCGCGAGCGGCGCGGGCGGGCCGCCGAAATAGGATCAGGCAGGATGCGAGCGCCCCGCGATTTGCTGCGGAACCAGGACGGCGCGGTTGCCCCGATCATCGCCGTCGCGTTGTTCGGGCTGGTCGGCGCTGCCGGGCTGGCGTTCGATTATGCGCGGCTCGCGGGCCTCGATACCGAATTGCAGAGCGCGGCGGACCAGGCGGCACTTGCCGCCGCGTCCCAGCTCGACGGGCTGAACGGTGCGCAGACCCGCGCAACTGCCGCCGCGCAGAGCCTGATCGCGAACCGTGCGCTGTTCGCCAATGACGGGATCGACCGGACCGTCACGGTCCCGACGATCGCCTTCTACTCGGCCTTCAGCGATGGCGCGCGGACGACGGCTACCGGGGACGCGGATTCGCATTTCGTGCAAGTCACGGTGGGCGCACGCACTGCGCGCTATGCGCTGACGCCGATTGTGCGGGCGCTCAACTCCGGAGCGCTCAGTGCATCGGCGGCGGCGGGCGTTGGCACGGCGATCTGCAACGTGCCGCCGGTGATGGTCTGCAACCCGGCGGAGCCGCTCAACAACGTGGATGAGTTGCTGGGGTTCAGCCCCGCGGTGGGCGTAGGGCTGAAGCTGATCACCGGCAACGCCGACGCGCCGGGCAATTTCGGCTGGCTCGAATCCCAGAGCGGCAACGGCGCGAGCGATCTGGCTGCTGCGCTCGGGTACAACAAGCCGCCAGGCAATTGCTCGCCGCTGACCGGCGTGACGACCAAGACGGGGATGAGCGCGTCGGTGCTGTCGGCGCTCAACACCCGTTTCGACGTGTTCGCCAACGGCAACCAGACCTGTCCGTCGCAGGGCGGCGGAACATGCTCGCCGTCGAGCAACAGCCGCAAGGATCTGGTCTGCACCTCGAACAACGGGGCGAGCTGCTCGAACGACACTTGGGGCGAGTCCAGCCGGCCCTACCGCCCGACGAGTGCGGCTGCGCTGCCCGCGGATGGAACTCTTGATCCGGATATCGTCGGCTTCCCGCGCGACCTGTGCCACGCAGTGCCATCCGCAAGCCAGTGCGGCACGATGGGCACCGGCAGCTGGGATCGCGATGCCTATTTCCGGGTCAACTACAAGCTCAGCGGCTCAACCGCATGGACGGGGGCGACCGGGCTGTCGGCCAGCGCGACACGCTATGACGTGTACAAATGGGAGATGACGCACACGGCGATCACCGTCGGCGGGCAATCCTATGGCATTTCGGTGCCCCAGCAACTTGGCGGCGGGAATGGCAACGGCAACGGCAACGGCAACGGAAATGGCAACGGCAACGGCGCGCAGCCGACCGGCTTCGGTTATCCCGCGACGGGGCGGGCGGGCCTGACTCCCGGCGCGGAAGGCGACCGGCGGCGAATTTCGGTCGCGGTGCTCAATTGCCGCGCGCTTTCGCTCAACGGTAAGTCGACCAACGTCCCCGTCGCCAAATGGCTCGACGTGTTTCTGGTCGAGCCATCCTTCACCCGTAAGAGCGGAAACGTCTCGTACACCGATTCCAAGGAGGTCTATGTCGAGGTGATCGGCGAGACCATGGCGGGGGCGAACGGCGTCAACCAGGCGCAGGTGGTGCGGCGCGACGTGCCGTATCTGCTGCAATGATGCGGCTTATGCCCGCGTTGTGGCGATCCCGTTCGGGGTCCGTGAGCATCGAGCTGGTGCTGGTCACGCCGATGATCCTGATCCTGATGTTCGGCCTGGTCGATCTGGGAAATTACTTCATGTCGCAGCATGTGGTGGTGAAGGCGGTGCGCGACGGCGCGCGTTACGCTTCCCGCCGCGGCTTTGGCGAATATAGCTGCGCCAACGCCTCCACCGACGTCGTCACCAAGACGCGCGATATCACGCGCACCGGGACGTTCAGCGGCGGGACCGCGCGGCTGGTCGACTGGACCGATCCCAACAGCGTCACGCTCACGGTCCGTTGCGACAGCTCGGGTACCTATTCGGGAATCTACAAGGGCGCGGCGAACGGCGTGCCGGTGGTGAAGGTCGCGGCGATCGTGCCGTACAACTCGCTGTTCCGGCATTTCGGCATCACGACGGCGACGATCAGCCTGACGGCGGCGTCCGAAGTGCCGGTGATGGGCGTATGAT
>DATIGZ010000465.1:0-7955 GCA_035481255.1 Sphingomonas sp.
GTTCTTCCGCGTGTCGTCGCGCAGCCAGTAATATTCGTCCTCGCGGGTCGCGCCGAACGGGGCCTTCACCTGATGCGGCTTCTTCGCCGCGACGGGGGGCTTGGGGGCGTCCTGCGCAAGCGCGGGGGCGGCGGTGGTGGCGAGGCTAACAATCAGCGCGCGGCGGAGCCAGCGGGACATGCGATTCTCCCTGTGATGTGGCGGAGGGTGTGGCGCAAAGCTGATACAGCGCGCAACCCGTTACGTCGGAGACGATCCGTTCCGCTTGAGCGGCGGGCCGTGCCGATGATATGCAGCGCGCCGCCGGGGAGGGGATCGGTGGACGAATATCGATTGGAGGCGCCGTCGCGCCGCTATGAAACGACGCTGGACCGCGCCGGCTTCGCGCTCGCCACGGGCGGGGCGCTGGGCGGCGTGCTCGTGCTGCTGCTGGTGCTCGCCGGCGGGGAGGCCGATATCGCGTCGCTGCTGACCGCCTGGGCGCTGGGTGCTTTGTTCGTCACGCTCGGCATCGCCGCGGTCGCCGCCCCGCTGTGGCTCTGGCTCCATGTGATCGGGCGGCGCGAGCCGTGGCACGCCGCCGCGCTGGGCGCGGTGCTGGCGCTGGTCGTGTTCATCGCCGGGCAGACCCACGGCTTCGGTCTGCTCGATGCGCCGCCCAGCGACGGGCGCGCCGTGCTGTTCCGCTGGCTCAGCGCGATCGCGACCAGCGCGCTGGTCGCGCTGGCCGCGGCGGGGATCGCGCTGGCGATGTGGCGGGTGGCGTACCGGCCCGCGGATCAGGGCGGACCGGCAACCTGACCCGGCGGCTTACGCCGCCTTCAGCGCGGCGTTCGCGGCCTTCTTCTCCGCATCGGTGCAGTCGCCGATCCGCTTGCCGCTGGTCTTGGCCTTGATGTGCATTCCCGGACCGCCGGGCGTGGTCGCGTTCATCTCGTTGTCGATCGCGAAGCTGTCGCCGTCGAACGTACCGGCCATGCGCATCTTCATCTCGCCGCCCGTCCCCGGCACCGCGCAGACCAGCGTGCCGTCGATCTTGCCGCCGGCCATGGTGAAATTGTCGTACTTGCAGTTGCCGTTGCTGGCGGCGAGCACCTGAGCCGGCGGGTTCTTCGCCTGCTCCTCGGTGATGCAGCTGGTGCTGACCTCGGTCTTGTTCAGCATCGCGTCGGTCATCTGTTTCTTCATCTCGGCCGGGATGCCGGGCATGTCGACCGCGATGGTCTGCGCCGTCGTCTGCCACTTGCCCGGGGTAAAGCCGGTGCCGCCGGCCGCATCGACCTGCTTCGCGACCTCTTCGACACTGGCATTCTTGAGCGCGACGTCGCTGCCGCCACAGGCGGCCAGAAGGACGGCGGGGGTGAGTGCGGCAAAGGGAAGGATATGGCGCATGGGGCAGGCTCCTCTCAGCGGTTTGGGTGCAGGCTCGCCGTTCGGCCCGTGAAATGCAAGATCGCCGTCGTTCTTGATTTGTTCCAATTCCTTCCTATCTACTGTCGGGGAGGCGCGAAATGGGGACAGTTCAACGACCGCAGGTGCCGGTGACGGCGTTCAGTGTCTGGCTTCGCACGGGGCGGAGGGGGGAGGGCGCGCCGGTCGAGGTGAAGTTCAATCCCTGGCACGACCGGGAGGATGGGCGGTTCACGTTCGCCGGGCAGGGGAACTATTTTCCGCGGGGGTGGCGGGCATCGAACAACGCATCATCGGATCGTTTCGGTGGCGGTGGCGCGAGCGGCGCGTGGGGAAGGCGCGCCGCGCCTCAGCAGCGGTTCGGTGAACATGATCCTCAGAATCCGAGGAATCACTCGGTGCATATCGTGCGGGCAGGGGATACGCTGACGCGCATCGCGGCGCAGCGAAAGGGGCTGCGGGTCTCCGATCTTGTCTGGTTAAATGGTCTCGATCCCAAGCAGCCGCTTCGGATCGGGCAGCAGATCAAACTGCCGCATCAGCGATTTCTGGATGCCGGCCGTGAGGCCAAGAACAGGTTCCTCGCGCTCGACTATTATATGCGGACGCACGGCGGACTACTGCCGCCCGACCCGGCGAACCCGCCTTCGCTGCAGAGCCAGATCCTTGATACGAATTGGCGGAGGGAGACGCGGGGGACCTATGATTACTGGATCGACATCATCGCCCGGCCGCGCAAGGCCTTTGGTGTTCTGTCACTCGGCACCGGTAAGCGGTCCCGGCGCAATCAGGCGCGCGCCGGTCAACCTGATCGCCGTCCGACTGATGATGGTGGTCACTATATAGGCGTTCGTTTCAATGCGCCTCGCGATGCCTTCAATCATTTCGCCCAGGACGCCAACTTCAACCGCGGTGCCTATCGGGTGATGGAGGATGGTTGGGTCGAGGCGTTGAAGGCTGGGCGCAAGGTATTCGTCACCATCGAGCCTCACTATATCGGCACATCCAGGCGGCCGGATAGCGTTACCGTCACTTGGGAAATCGACGGAGAGAAAGAGTCTCAAAAATTCTCGAACGACCCGAAAGGAATGCCTCGTGGAAAGTGACAAGCTCAATGCGCTTGGGCCACTCATGAATGAAATTGGCCAAGAGCTTGCGGACGCAGTTGGGGGAGGTCCTAATGGCGTATTTTTCTATGTCGAGGCTGGCGAAGGTTGGCATCGACCAAGCATCTTTAAGGATGAAGGGGCTGTGGTTCGATACTACGATCCAGCGAGCAATGATCTTGGCGATCTCATCTTTGACCTCTGGTATTTCGAGAGCGACGAGACCAAGCGTTGGTCGGTAATGGAGTATGCCGTTACCGACGGGAAGTTTGAGGTGACGTTCAAATATCCGGAAGAGATTGATGTGACCAAGCCCGACAGGGAGCGCCGCCGTGCCGCAGTGCGCGCGCGTTTCGGAGACAAGCAGGTTGTCTACCCGCCGACGCAAGAGGGCGCGCTCGAGTACAAGCCCGACGCGCCGTGAAACCCCCTCAAACGTGTCAGCTTCGTCAGCCTTCTCGTCAGCCAACCCCGATTGCACCCCCATCTGAAGGCCCCATATTCGCGCCATGACGATTCAGATCCGCACCAGCCTCGCTGAACCTGAAACCGGCCCCGGTTTCGTGCCGCACCGGCCCAATCGTCCCGAGAAGAGCGAGGGCGGGAAGGCGTTCAAGCTGGTCAGCGAATACACCCCCTCGGGCGACCAGCCGACCGCGATCAGGGAACTGACCGAGGCGGCGCTGGCGGGGGAGCGCGATCAGGTGCTGCTCGGCGTTACCGGTTCGGGCAAGACCTTCACCATGGCCAAGGTGATCGAGGCGCTTCAGCGCCCCGCGCTGATCCTCGCGCCCAACAAGATCCTCGCCGCTCAGCTCTATGGCGAGTTCAAGAGCTTCTTCCCCGATAACGCGGTCGAATATTTCGTCAGCTATTACGACTATTACCAGCCCGAGGCCTATGTCGCCCGGTCGGACACCTACATCGAGAAGGAAAGCTCGGTGAACGAGGCGATCGACCGGATGCGCCATTCGGCCACCCGATCGCTGCTCGAGCGCGACGACGTCATCATCGTCGCCTCGGTCTCGTGCCTCTACGGCATCGGCTCGGTCGAAACCTATTCGGCGATGATCTTCGATTTGAAGAAGGGTCAGGTCGCCGACCAGCGGGAGATTATCCGCAAGCTCGTCGCGCTTCAGTACAAGCGCAACGACGCCGCCTTTGCCCGCGGCAATTTCCGTGTGCGTGGCGACAGTCTCGAGATCTTCCCGTCGCACTATGAGGATACCGCCTGGCGGATCAGCTTCTTCGGCGACGATATCGAGGAGATTACCGAGTTCGACCCGCTGACCGGGGCCAAGGTCGCCAACCTCGATTATATCCGCGTCTATGCCAATTCGCACCACGTCACGCCCGGGCCGACGCTCAAACAGGCGATGGAGGCGATCAAGCACGAGCTGGCCGAGCGGCTCAAGGAACTGCAGGCCGAGGGCAAGCTGATCGAGCATCAGCGGCTGGAGCAGCGCACCCATTTCGACCTTGAGATGATCGCCGCGACCGGCAGCTGCGCGGGGATCGAGAATTACAGCCGCTTCCTCACCGGCCGTCTGCCCGGCGAGCCGCCGCCCACCTTGTTCGAATATCTGCCCGAGAACGCGCTGCTGTTCGTCGACGAGAGCCACCAGACCGTGCCGCAGATCGGCGCGATGGCGCGCGGCGACCATCGGCGGAAGATCACGCTGGCGGAGTACGGCTTCCGCTTGCCGAGCTGCATCGACAACCGCCCGCTGCGCTTCAACGAATGGGAAGCGATGCGGCCGCAGACCGTCAGCGTCTCGGCGACGCCGGGCGGGTGGGAGATGGACCAGACCGGCGGCGTGTTCAGCGAGCAGGTGATCCGCCCCACCGGCCTGATCGACCCGCCGGTCGAGATCAAGCCGGTCGAGGAGCAGGTGCAGGACCTGATCGTCGAGTGCCGCAAGACCGCCGAGCTGGGCTACCGCACGCTCGTCACCACGCTGACCAAGCGCATGGCCGAGGACCTGACCGAGTATATGCACGAGGCGGGGATCAAGGTCCGCTACATGCACAGCGACGTCGAGACGCTCGAGCGTATCGAGTTGATACGCGATCTGAGGTTGGGGGTGTACGACGTGCTGATCGGTATCAACCTTCTGCGCGAAGGCCTTGATATCCCTGAGTGCGGGCTGGTCGCGATCCTCGACGCCGACAAGGAAGGGTTCCTGCGTTCGGAGACCTCGCTGATCCAGACGATCGGCCGCGCCGCGCGTAACGTCGAGGGGCGCGTGATCCTCTATGCCGATCGCATCACCGGCAGCATGGAGCGCGCGCTCAACGAGACCAGCCGCCGCCGCGAGAAGCAGGAGGCGTATAACCTCGAGCACGGCATCACCCCGACGACGATCAAGCGCAACATCGGCGACATCATCGCCCATGTCGCGTCCAAGGATCAGGTGACGGTCGAGATCGACGATGGTCCCGCGCACATGGTCGGCCACAATCTCCGCGCGTATATCGAGGAGCTCGAGAAGAAGATGCGCGACGCCGCCGCCAATCTCGAATTCGAGGAAGCGGGCCGGTTGCGCGACGAGATCCGCAGCCTCGAGGCCGAGGAGCTGGGCCTGCCGCACGACCAGCATCGCGCGCCGGTGATGGGCCGCAGCAACGAGGGCAAGCCGGGGACGCGCAAGATGCGGTTCGGCAAGACGCAGCGGAAGTGGGGTGGGGGCAAGCGTTGAACGGGCGTGCGCGGTTGAGCCGCCGGATTCCTTCGCCCATAAGGCTGGATATGCGTGTAATTCTTGCTTTCGCGTCGCTCGCCGTTCTTGCCGGTTGCGTGGCGCCGTCCGCCCCGCCGCCCGCGCCTGCCCGGCCGGTACCGGTTCCCGCCCCGGCGCCGGCCCCGCTGCCACCTCCGCCGCCGGCGGCGAGCAGCGACTGGCGTGACTGGCCGTTGGCACCGGGCGGGTGGAGCTATCGTCAGGATTCGCGGGGCTCGGTCGCGCTATTCGGGCCGGCCGGGGACCCGGCGCTCACGCTGCGCTGCGACCGTTCGGCGCGGCAGTTGCAGCTTACCCGTCGCGGCGCGACGGCGGGGACGATGATTGTGCGGACCAGCTCGACCGCGCGGAACCTGACCACCGGCGGCGCAACCGACGGCGCCTCGGCATCCTTGCCGGCTAATGACCAGCTGGTCGATGCGATGGGGTACAGCCGCGGCCGATTCGTCGTGGAGACGGCGCCGCTGCCACCCTTGGTGGTGCCGGCATGGGCCGAAGTGCTGCGCGTTGCGGAGGATTGCCGGGGTTAAACGCCCAGACCTCCATGAATCGCCGATTTCGCAATGCAATACAAGACTTGTTCTGCGATTCCGGATGATTCAAAGTCGCGATGTGCCCGGGCCGGGTACGACGTCTTAACAAGCGAAAGGAGGTGATCCGATGTCTCATGGTTCAGCAATGGGGTCGGTTCAGTTCGTTCGGGAGACGCGCCGCTAAGTTCTGACTGCACCCGGTGGAAGCCCTCCACCGGTTCGGCGCACGGGGGGTATCCTCCCCCAATCAACGGCGCCAGCAGCGGACAAGCGGCCCGCATGGTCTCCCGGGCTGGAGCTTCCGGCCGCTGACCATGTCGGAGGTCACCGGGTGCCAGGGATGGCCCCGGTGGCCTCTTTCATTTTCTACAGCAGATACACCACGAGATAGCGCGCCACGAGCAGCCCCATCACGATCGTGCTGGCACGGCGGCCACGGACAAGCATGGCGGCGATCATCAGCGCGGCGAGAATGATCGTCAGCCCTAGCGACAAGGGGCTTTTGAGCGCCACGGCGAGCTGCGGCACGTTCCAATAATAGATGAGCTGGCAGGCGAGCAGCGCCAGCATCACCGCCAGGACGATGCGGCGGACCCGGAAGTAATGGCTGTCGAGCTCCTCATGGTCGGCTGGTTCGCGCGGGAAGACGAGGTGCGCTGCCAGGTAATAGGCGCTGGCGAACATTGTCACCGCCATCAGCGAATGGCCCGACACCGCGATGACGTCGCGCGTCACCCATGCGGCTTGCCAGAAGGAGAGGAGGTCGAGCAGCACGAACACGCCCAGCAACGGGGTCAGCCAGCCGATCCTCAGCACCGCGCCGGGCCTCAGCCGAGCCTCGATCGCACGGGCCAGGCCACCCAGCACCTCGACGATCGACAGGCCGAGCAGCAGGCCGAACAGCGCGAAGATGAATTCGAATTGCGACATGGCTTTTCCCCCGCACCCCTTTATCCATGCTGCAAACGCGAAGTCGAGTGAAAGGCCCCGAAATGTCCCACCGCATCCTCACCTTCTATGGCTCTTACCGCGAGGCACGGATGGGCATCCGGCTGGCGCGCTGGCTGACCGCGCGAATGGCTGAACGCGGCTGCGACGTCGAGTTGATCGACGCGAAGGAGGTCGGGCTGCCGATGCTCGACAAGCGCTATATGGACTATCCCGCGGGCGGGGCCCCGGCGGTGATGGAGGCGCTGGCGGAGAAGCTGCGCAACGCCGACGGATTCCTGTTCGTCGCGGGTGAGTATAATTGGGGAATGCAGCCGGGCCTCAAGAACCTGACCGACCATTTCCTCGCCGAATGGGCACGGCGGCCCGCGGCGATCGTGAGCTATTCGGGCGGACGGCTGGCCGGGGCGCGAAGCAATTCGATGTGGCATCCGACGCTGACCGAGATGGGGATGGCGGTCGTGCCCGCGACGATCACCGTTGCGCAGATCGGCCAGACTCTTGACGCGGACGATGTGCCGCAGGGTGACGGTGGCGCGGCGCTGGAACGCGGGTTCGGACGCTTCGCCGACGAATTTCTGTGGTGGATCGAGGCGGCAAAGGCCGGGCGCGCTTCGGCCGGCTAAAAGGCAAGCGAGATCAGGAACACGAACAGCGCAAGCAGCGCGAACGGCGTGGCGAGGATCAGCCCGATCACCAGCATCACCACCCAGGCGCGGCGGATATTATAGCCGTCGCGCACGCAATCGAAGATGACCTGCATCAGCCCGAGAAAGCCGGATTCGCGCATAGGCCCTAGCCCTCCATCAATCCCTTGAGCCGGTAGAGCGCATCGAGCGCGTCGCGCGGGCTGAGGCTGTCGATATCGAGGCCCGAAAGCTCGGCGCGCAGGGCATCGACGGCTTCTTCCTCATGCTCGGCCGCGGCGGCGAACAGGGGAAGGTCGTCGAGCCCGGCGGCGATACCGCCGGTCTTCTCCCGGCCTGCTTCCAGCTTTGCCAACACCGCCTTGGCGCGGGAGATGGTGACGGGCGGCAAACCGGCAAGACGCGCGACGGCGAGACCATAGCTGCGGTCGGCCGGTCCCTCGGAGACTTCGTGGAGCAGGACAAGGTCGCCCTTCCACTCGCGCGCGCGGACATGGTGGAGCGACAGCGCATCGCAGCGTTCGGCGAGGCGGGTCAGCTCGTGATAGTGAGTCGCGAACAGACAGCGGC
>DATIGZ010000466.1:0-3910 GCA_035481255.1 Sphingomonas sp.
GGACGCGAACCGAGCGGATTGACGGAATCCAGTGCGGGATGGCGGCGAGGTCGGTGATCGCGGCGAACGCGCTTTGCGCCGGAATGGCGAGTGAGAGCCGATGTGCGAACGTCATGCCGCGCCTTTCGATGCTTCACCATATGCGGTGCAGCACATTGACGATCACACCGGTCGCGACCCGCATCAGCACGATATTGTTGTCGATGTGGATCCAGACATGTCCCCGCGGCGCCGGCCGAAGGCGAAAGAAGGCTATATCGTGGACATGGTAGCGGCGAAGCGCTGGCGGCACGACGTGCCCAACGAGCCAAGCTCGGCCATAATAGGCTGGCGGTACCGGAACATAGCCGCGACCCGGAACGAAGAAATAGCCCCGGCGCACACCGCGATAGCCAACAAACCGGGGGTGGCCGCGCCACCAGCCTTGAGCGCGGCGATCCCAGCGGGCTATCGCGATCCCAGGCGACTTGCGGTGCGCGGCTGGCCGATGCCAGTGCGCAGCCTTTGCGCTGCTGGGAATGGGTACGGCAGCAGCAGACAGGGCAATAGCGCCAATGAGTGGGTGGACGATCCGACATCCGCGGACTGCACCAATCGGTGCGAACAGCTGCAGCATGATCTTTTCTCCGTTGAACCAACGTCAGCGACAGCTCAAGCAACGCCAACACGCTGCTCGAGGTCTGGAAACTCTGCGCGCCAAGTAATCTCGCGGTGTCACGAGCGTGACGAACGGCAACGAAGTGTAACAAGCGCCCGTTCCGCCTTGAAGCGCTGTGCCAAACCGGGCCACACGATCCCATGCACGATGTCAGACTGACGCCTGTTCGAAACTTCATCGCCGTCGTCGAGGACGACATCGAGATCGGCGAGCTCGTCGGTGAGCTCCTCGTGCGCGAGGGGTTCGAAGTGGCGCTCTGCAACGATGCGGTGGAGCTTGATCGTGTCGTGGCACGACGGCGGGTCGATCTCGTGTTGCTCGACCTGATGCTGCCGGGAGAGGATGGTCTGTCGGTCTGCCGTCGGCTTCAGGCTGGGCCCGTGCCCGTCCCCGTCATCATGGTCACAGCCAAGGGCGACGACATCGATCGTATCCTCGGCCTCGAATTCGGTGCGGACGACTACCTCCCCAAGCCCTTCAACCCGCGCGAGCTCGTGGCACGGGTCCGTGCCGTGCTTCGGCGAACCCGCGATGCCCATCGCCCGCGAGCGGTATCGGGACGGCGATACCGATTCGCCGGATGGGAGCTCGACGCTGGTTCACGCGAGCTCGTCGATCCGCAGGGCCATGCCATCGAGCTGACCGGGGGCGAGTTCGATCTGCTCGTCGCGCTACTCGATCATCCTCAGCGCGTGCTGACGCGCGATCAACTGCTGGATTGGACGCGTGGCCGGGACGCGGCGCCTTATGACCGGACGATCGACGTGCAGCTGAGCCGGTTGCGCCGCAAGCTCGAGGACGATCCGAAAGCCCCGACCATCATCAGGACGGTTCGCGGCGGCGGCTATCTCTTCGCGCCGCTCGTCCGGGTGAGCGGCTGATTCCATGCGGCGCTTCGCCAACAGTTTGTTGTTCCGGGTCGCAGCCCTGTTCTTCCTCGGCCTCATCGCATTGCAGATCGCCATTCTCGCTGCCGTGATGTGGCCCGACGGGCGCCCCATGGTCCTTCGCCTCATCGATCCGCAGGACGTGCGCGAGATCGCCGAGGCGGTCGAGCACGCTTCTCCCGCAGAGCGGCCGCTTGTCGTTGCCGCCGCAAGCAATGGCTCGATCACCGCCGAGCTGCTGGACGGCTTTCCCGATGACACGACTGACGGTGACCTGCGGTCAGCGCCGCGCCTGGAGGCGCGGTTTCGTCGTTATGCCGTGGCATTGGGTGACCGGCCGCTTCGGTTGCAGGTGCGCGATGGCGGGTTACTCGCCTCGATCGTGCTCGACGAGACGGGCCGTGGACCGGTGCGGTTGCTCGTCGGACTCGAGGATGGCCATGTGCTGGCGGTTGAGCGAGCCCCGTTGGTTCTCCAAGTGCTTGCCTCGCGCTATTTTGCCGTCGCGCTCGTCGCTGCGGCGATCATCATGGCGCTTTTGGCCACTCTGCTCTGGCAAGTCGTGCGGCCGGTGCGCCAGCTGGTCAGCGCGACCGAAGCCTTCAGGGACGACGTCGCCGCACCTGACGCCCAGCTCGGCGGCGCGCTCGAAGTGCAGGCGCTCGCAGCGGCGTTCAACTCGATGAAGCAGCGGATCGGCGGTCTCGTCGGCGAGCGCACGCAGATGCTTGCCGCGATCGCGCACGACCTGCGTACCTATCTGACGCGGTTGCGGCTTCGCGCCGATCACATATCCGATCCCGGCCAGCGCGAGCGCGCGGTCCGCGACGTCGAGGAGATGGGGCAGCTGCTCGACGACATCCTGATGTTCGCGCGCGCCGAAGCAAAGCAGGGCGCTGGCGCCCACATCATCGATGCCAGGGCGGCGGCCGCCGACTATGTCCGTATGCGCCGCGAGGCCGGCGACGATGTCGGGTTTGCCGCGGGGGGTGAACCACTCCTTTGCCGTTGCGCACCGCTCGCCTTTCGGCGGATTCTCGCCAATCTAACCGACAACGCCATTCGCTACGGCACTCGAGCGCGCATCGCTCTCCGTCACGAAGGTGAGGACGTGGTGATCACGGTGACCGATAACGGGCCGGGCGTGCCTTCCGAACTCATCTCACGGCTGACCGCGCCGTTTGAACGTATCGAGCCGTCCCGCGGCCGGCATAGCGGCGGCGTCGGCCTTGGCCTGTCGATTGTGAAGGCCTTGGCGACAAGCCATGGGGGTGAGATCGAGATCGAGAACCGCACGACGGGCGGCCTCCGCGTGCTGGTTCGATTGCCCGGTGGTTGAATTGAATGGCCTCCGAGCTAGCGGAACCCCACCGGCCTGAATGCGTGAAGCGCGCCGCGGATTGTCGGAACATACACCGTCCCGTCCTGGTCGATCGTTGTTCCGACCGTGAAATAGGGCTTTCCGGGGATCGGTTCGCGGTCGAGTTCGGCGCCGGTTCGAGTATCGACAACAATGAGATCGGCGGTGCCGCTGCCGGTCTTGACCGTAGGATAGGCAAGGAAGCCCGCCGCCTGCGTGGCGACGCCGAAATTCTGGAGGCCGGGTTTGCGCCAGATGATTTCGCCGCGATCCCCGCGATCGCGAATGGCCAAGAGCGCAGATCCTTGCCCGCCGGCTGGCAGGATCAGGCCCTCGGGGGACAATGAAGCGCTTCCCCCGGCCTGATATCCGATCGGTATCGACCACAAGGATATACCAGTCGCAGCATCGAGCGCGTGCAAGCTTCCCTCATTGTCGGTGAGGTAGAGACGCGTGCCGTCCGCTGAGAGATCCGGGCTCGAAGCACTGCCCCCGGGCAGCCCTTCGTTCGTCCATGCTTCGATTAGCCTGGGATGCGCACCGCGTGTGATCCGCATGGCGCGAACCCCGGAACGCGCGGCTCCGGGCGCCCAGAAGGTGAAGTAGAAACGGCCCGATCGGACATCCATGGCAGGGGTGTTCGCGCTGGGGCATCGGGGCAGCCCTCGCATGCATGCGACCATGCCATCCGCAGGGTCGAACGAGGGCGTGTCCACCATCGAATGCGGTGCGATGATCGCTTTCCCCGTGAAGCGGTCGAGCACATAGATCACGCCCACATGCGTCACGAAGAACAAGTTCCCCGACGGCGTGAACTGGGCCGAAAGCGGCACGCCGATGATTGCCTTTTGCCATCTCACGCCGCCGTTGCGGTCGAAGGCGCGCATCTTCGTACCGTCACCAAGGTAGAGATTGCCGGTGCTATCGACCAAGGGCGAGGAGGCGACTGCCAGCCTGTCGACCACGTCGCTGCACCAGATCGACTTGCCGGTTGTCCGATCGAGC
>DATIGZ010000467.1:0-20698 GCA_035481255.1 Sphingomonas sp.
AGACGAAATCCGCCTGGCGCAGCTTGATTCCGCCATTCTCCCCTCCCGCGCTGGAAAGGACGACAGCGAGATCCAGCTCTTCGGCCGCGATCATCGTGCTGAGATCGAGATAGGTGCTGACATGGACGTCGAGCCGAACCGCTGGAAAGGCGCGTGAGAATCGGCAGAGCAGCGCAGGCAAACGCTCGCCCATGAACGCCTCGGGCGTGCCGAACCGCACGACGCCGGTCACGGGAGAAGGGCGGAAGCGTTGCGAGAGCGCGTCGAGGCTGGTGAGTATCTGCCGCGCATGATGCAGAAAATCCTCACCGTCCCGAGTGAGGGTCAGGCTGCGCGTCGTCCGGCGGATGAGCGGCCGGCCGACCTGCTCCTCCAGTCGCCGGATCTGATGGCTCACCGCGGGCTGGGTAAGATTCAACCGCCGGGCGGCGCCGGTGAAGCCGCCCGTCTCGCTGACCGCCACGAAGGCGCGCAGAAGGGGAGGATCGATATCCATGGCACGAATTAAATTATAAGATGTAATGAATGATAGAAAATAAAATCATTTCTATCATCATTCATGCCTCTCCAGATAGCGGGCCAGCCGCGGCCGGTTCGGGTCCCGGCCATCGGAAAGGCCCCAGCATGACCCTCTCTCCAACCGGCAAGAATAAGCTGGCGCTGCTCTCCATCTGTCTGGGAGCGCTGATGTTCGGCCTCGAGATCACCAGCGTGCCGGTCATCCTGCCTACCCTAGAGCGGGTTCTTGGCGGCGATTTTCAGGACATGCAGTGGGTGATGAACGCCTACACGCTGGCCTGCACGACCGTGCTGATGGCCACCGGGACGCTGGCGGACCGCTTCGGCCGCAAGCGTGTCTTCGTGATCAGCGTCATCGCCTTTGGCGCCGCCTCAGCGCTTTGTGGATTCGCGCTAAGCATGGAGGTGCTCATCGCCGGGCGGTTCCTCCAGGGCCTGGCAGGCGGGGCGATGCTGATCTGCTCCATCGCGCTCCTGTCCCACGCGTTTCAGGGCGCGCGCGACCGTAGCCGGGCCTTTGCCACCTGGGGGATCGTATCGGGGATCGGTCTGGGTTTCGGCCCGCTCGTCGGTAGCGCGATCATCGCGCTGGCCGGATGGAAGTGGATCTTTCTGATCCACACTCCCCTCGCGGTGCTCACGCTGGCGATCGCCGCTGGCGCCGTGACCGAATCGCGCGATCCGGAGGCCACGCATCTCGACGTGGCGGGGATCGTCACGCTGTCTCTGGCCGTGTTCGGGCTTGTCTATTTCATCACCCAAGGCCCGTCGCTGGCGCTGTCCGGCGCCGTGATGATCGCAGCCGCCATGGTGGTCTGCTTCGTGTCGTTCGTACTTGTCGAACAGCGACAGACGCATCCGATGTTCGACTTCTCCGTTTTCCGGAATCGCCATTTCTCAGGCGCGATTCTCGGCTGCATCGCGATGAACGTCAGCTACTGGCCGTTCATGATCTATCTGCCGATCTATCTGCAGATCGGCTTGGGTTACGACCCGCTCAGCACGGGCTTGTGCCTGCTCGCCTACACGCTGCCCGCGCTGGTCTTTCCTCCGTTAGGCGAGCGTCTGTCGCTGCGGTACGGCGCCGGTACCGTCATTCCGCTCGGACTGTTCACCATCGGCCTCGGCTTTGTCGCGATGAAGCTGGGGAGCGCCGCGGGGGAACCTAGCTGGCTGACGATGTTGCCCGGCCTGCTGCTCGCGGGGATTGGACTGGGCATCACGAACACCCCGGTGACCAACACGACGACGGCGTCCGTTCCGGCGAGCCGCGCGGGCATGGCCTCCGGCATCGACATGAGCGCGCGCCTGATCACGCTTGCCGTGAATATCGCGCTCATGGGCTTCCTGCTCGTCGAACGGATCGCATCGACGTTGCAACGCGCGGGGACGGGGCCGGTCGATGCCGCCCAACTGCGCGCCACGGCGGAGACCGTCGCGGCCGGCCATGCCGGAGCGAATGCGGCCGGGGTGCCGGGGTTGGGGAGCCTGCCCGATGCCGTGATCCGGCACAGCCTTGCCGACGGCTTTGGCCTGATCATGCTTTATGGCGGTGTCGGCGCCTTGATCCTGGCCGCGTTGAGCTTCTGTATGACTCGCGGCGCTGGGAGGCGTCTTGATTGCTGGAGCGGGACGGCGCAGCGTTTTCATTCTGACCGTTCGGCCGGTGCAACCCCGATTGCCGGTGTCGATAAAGGCGATTAGGTCCTTCATATGATCCCGCAATTTGCCGCTGCGCTGCTCGCGTTCAGCCTGTCCCTGATCGGCCACCCCCAACAATCCGGGGCCGCGGCTCAGAGTGACGGGGCGCTCGAAGCCAAGGTCAAGGCGCTCGGCGAAGAGGCGAGGGCAGCGCAGGCGAAGGGAGATCAGGCGACAATGCTCGCCAAGTTCGACGCGATCGTCACCTTAACCCGGAACCCCGACGCCATGCACAAGCTTGGCCATTTCTACGAAGGCGCGAAAGATGTGCCGGGGGCTCAGGCGCGGGCGCGGCACTGGTTCGTTGAATCCGCGACGCTCGGCGTCGGGGAGGCGCAGAAGGATCTCGCCAAGGCTCTCGAAGGCGAAGCGGCGCTGTCGGACGAGGACTATTCCACTCTGGTCGACGCGCTGGCGACGGGCGCGGGTAAAGCCTTCAACCATGAAGGCGATGCGATGCTCAAGAAGCTTGCCGTCAAATATGGCGCCGCCGCGCAATGCGGCGTCGATGCAGCCAAGCGCCTCGGCTATGTCGCCGATGACGCGGAGGCTCTGATGAGCCGGGGGCGGCCGGCGCACTGGTATCGGGTGCGGAGCGGCAGCGGTACGTCGAGCCGTGGCGACCGGATCGACATTCATGGCGCCAGCGAGGGCAGCTCGTTCTTGCCTGGCCAGCGCTATGCGCGCCTGAAGGTCGGCGGGTCGGGTTTCACCGGGATCAAGGTCACCCGCTATCTGGCGAGCGAAGGGCGCTTTCTCGAGGTCAGGGATTATACCGGCTATGTCGAGAACCCCTCGCCCGAGGGGCGCCGCGACATCGAGATGATCGCGAAGACCTGTCGCCCCTGACCGGATATCTGGAACAGCCCCGGGGCGGGGCGAGACGCCGCTCCTGACGCGGCAAGGCGGGCCGGTCCGGCTCGGTCGGTGTTATTTAGTCTGCGCTGGAGGTTGGGATGGCAATGATCGCGGGCGTCATCCGTGGCGACAACCGCGACCTCGAACCCTCAGCGCTCGCGCGAATGGCCGGAGCCGTATTCGGCGGCGGAGACGGTGACCCGCGGACGTGGCGCGAGGGGCCCGCGGGGCTGCTCGCGGCGGCGGGCGATGATCTGTCCGAGGGACCGGCCGGGAGCGTGATGTGCTTCGACGGGCGTCTCGACAATCGCGACGCGCTGCTCCCGTTGCTGGGGGACGAGGGGAGGCATCTGCGCAGCGCAAGCGACAGCGCGCTGGCGCTTGCGCTGTTCACCCGGATCGGGGAGCGGTTCCTGAACGAGCTGGTCGGCGATTTCGCGCTGGCGATCTGGTCGCGCAAAGCGCGGCGCCTGCTCTGCGCGCGCTCCGCGACGGGCTGGCGTCCGCTGCACTGGACGGTTGCCGGAGGCGGGTTCGCGTTCGCCTCGCAGCCGGGGGCGCTGATCGACGGTCATGCCGCTTCCTATTCGCTCAACGAAGGGCTGCTGGGAGAAATCCTGTCCGCGCGCTTCGTCAGCCGGACCGAGACGCCATGGCAGGACCTGTTCCGCCTCGCACCCGGCCATGCCCTGTCGTTCGAAAATGGCCGCGTGCGCCGCTGGCGCTGGTATCACGAGCGCTACGAGGATCTCTCGCACCTGTCCGACGGGGAGCATGTCGAGCGCTTCAACGCGCTGTTCGATCAGGCGCTGATTTCCTGCATGCGGAGCGACCGGCCGGTCGCGGCGCAGCTGTCCGGAGGGCTGGATTCCTCGTCCGTCGTCTGCCGGGTGACAGAACTCCATCGCGCCGGGCGGGCGCCCGGCCCCATCGGTGCGATCAGCGCGCGTTATCCCGGCCAGCCGCATGACGAAACGCACTGGAGCGCGGTGGTCGAGGAGCATCTCGGCATCACCGCCCGGGCGGTGGGTGACGCCCCTTATGACATCGACGCGAACCGCGTCTGGTGCGCCGAGACGCGCCACCTGCCGGTGCGGCCGAACGCGCTCGGCCCGACACTGGCGGCTTGCCGACTGATGCAGGGGCTGGGCGAGCGCGTACTGCTGACGGGAGAGGGCGGCGACGACTGGATGAACGGTACGCGCGCGCATTGGCCGGACCTGCTGCGTCAGGGGCGGATCGGCAGCCTGTTGCGGGAGGGGTTCGCGCCCGAAACGGGGCGCGGACTCCTGTCCGTCACGCGCGGCCTGATCGCGGAAAGCGCCGGTCCGATCGTCAGCGCGAAGCGGCGGCGGCGGCTTCTTCAGCCGCTGCTCGACGCGGACAGCCCCGTGCCGCCGCTGTTGCGGCCGGAATGGGCGGCGCGAATTGACCTGAGCGAACGCTGGCGCGAGGCGGTGCGCGGGGCGGAGCGGCCCGGCTTCGCCTTGTATCGGCGGTCGCTCGCGATGGCGCCGCCGCATCGCGAGCTGATGTTCGATCCGCTGCAGGCCAGCGCGTCGCGCCATGGCGTCGAGTTGCGGCATCCGTTTCACGACCTGCGCCTGATCCGCTTCTTCATGGGTGCGGCGGGCAACATGCTGCTGAGAAACGGGCAGCGTAAGCACCTGCTGCGCGAAGCCATGCGCGGCACCTTGCCCGAAGCGATCCGGACCCGGCAGAGCAAGGCGCATTTCGCCGCGCCGGTCATCGACACGATCGACCGTTATTTCGCGCAGCGGCCGCCGGCGGACTTGCTGACGGTCCGGATGGGCTGGAGCGACGGCAAGGTCATCGCCCGCCTGTTCGACGAGCATCGCCGATGGCGGCGTGAAGGGTTGGGCGGACAGGCACCCAATCCATTTCTCAACGGGCTCTGGTATTGCGTCGCGGCGGACATGTGGCTTGAACACGCGTTCGGGCTGCGTGCCTGACAATCCCGTTTGGATGATGAAGGACGAGCGCCATGCAGCATGACAATCCGCGCATCAGCCGGGCGCCGGATCTGATCACGACGCAGCTCGGCGACGGCGCGGTCATCATGGACATCGCGCGGGGCGACTTCATCGAGCTCAGCCGCTCCGCCGCGCAGCTTTGGGAGCTTCTGGAGACGCCCGCGACGATGGACCATCTGTGCGCGCTGCTGCTCGAGCGGTACGAGGTGCAGGCGTCGCTCTGCGCCCGGCAGGTCGAGGCTTGGGTTGCCCAGATGCAGACGCGCGGACTGCTGCTGGTCGAGCCGGGCTGACCTTATGCCGCGGCGCGGGCGCCGAGTGCCTCCAGCGCGGCGCGCGCCTCGCCGAGCGCGGCATAGCTTCCCGGATAGCTCAGCCGGAAAGACGGTACATTCGAAACGATGCGATGGATGCCGGCGACCGCGCCGGCATGCCCCTCGAACGAACCGGCGGGATTGAACGGCACATATTGCCGGATCGCGGCGATCAGCGCTTCCGCCTGCCGGACCGGCTCGATCCGGGGGCGTGCAAGGTCGGGAAGGCGATTCAGGATGATGCAGGCGGCCAGCCTTGCCGGCGCGATATCATGCGCCGGCCCGGCATCGTAACGCACCTTGCCCTCGTAACCCGGCATCATGACGCAGCGCCGCGGGTCGAGGTTCAGTGCCGCGCGCGTATCCGGCCAGACACAAACGCCGGTGCCGCAGGGCTCAAGAACCGGATCATCCCCGCCGCGCACGACGGAGATGTCGTCACTAAGCACGTCCCAGCCACTCGCCGCCAGCGCCGCGGTGAGCGTCGATTTGCCCGCGCCGGAGCCGCCGAGAATGAGCAGCCCCAGATCGCCCTTGCGAACCGAGGCGCCGTGCAGTGCCGTCGCACCGAACAGCGTCGCGACGCGCGGCAGAACCCGGCGCGCCAGCACGTCGTACGTGCCCGGGGAAAGAAGGGCGGGATCACCCCCCAGCCCGATGCGCCGGCCATCTTCCGAAACGACGATGGCGTCGTCGAAGCAGGAGCGGAAAACCCAGTCCGGACCGTTTCGGCCGAGGTTCAGTTGATAGCGTCCGCCCCATCGATAGACGTGCTGTTCGCGTTCGCGTTCGCGGCTGACGGCGGCGCAGCGGTCGATCCGGATCGCGGCCGGGATATCGGAGCCGATATCGTCAGGGCGATCGGGGAGGGCGCGCCGCAGTTGCGGCAGCGGCACGAACGACGAAAGCCGGAGTCCCCCGAACCGGTATTGGGGCACTGCGCGGTTTAGCTGACTTCCGACGCGAAATCGAAACCGGCGCCGCCGCCGCCGTGGCTTTCTGAAATCGGCTCGACGGCGACGATCTCAGGCGTCACCCATTCGTCCTTGCCGGGGCGAGCGTCGATTTCGTCGGTCGGATTGCTTTCGTCAATCATTACAGGCCCCTGTGGCAAAGAGATGTGACGATAACCCACCTGCTAAAATGCGTCCATACCGAAAGGCTGGGCGGGGGGAGCATGCACAAACCTTACCCACGATGGACGGCGGCGACGGCTGGGTGCGGCCGCCGCGCGACGGGTAAGCGGCGCGGCGGGCGCGGTCAGGGCGTGGGCGCGTCCGCCGCCGCGACGACGCGATCCTTGCCCTCGTGCTTGGCGGCATAGAGCGCGGCGTCGGCGGAGCGCAGCGCCTGCGCCGGATCTTCCGCCACCAGCGCGACGCCGGCCGAGAAGGTGATCGAGCCGATCGGCTCATCCGTCGCTTGATTGCGCAGGGTGCGGCCACTGAGCGCGGTGCGCACCTTGTCGAGCAACGCCGCCGAGTCCGCTGGCGCCATGTCCTCGAACAGGCAGACGAATTCCTCGCCGCCATAGCGCGCGACGACGATGTCCGGGTCGAGATTGTCGCGCAATTGCCGGGCGACATAGCGCAGCACGCGGTCGCCGGTGTCGTGGCCGTGGCGGTCGTTGACCACCTTGAAATTGTCGATGTCGCACAGCGCGACGGTACGGGTGCGGGCGGGTTGACCGGCGACCGCGGATTCGAGCCGCTCCATGAAGCCGCGCCGGTTGAGCAGGCCGGTCAGATCGTCCTCCTCCGCGGCGCGCAGCGCGCGTTCGAGGTCGGCGTGCAGGCGGCGGGTATCCTCGTGCGCGGCTTCGAGCCGGCGCGAGATCTTGCGCGTCGTCTCGGTCACGTCGCGGGTGAGCGCGATCAGACGGTTGAACGTCGCCTCCGGCGCGGAGCTGAGGTCGGCGGCGGCGACGTTGAGCGCGTTCGAATATTCGCTGGTCGAGACGAAGGAGTCGCTGATCGTGCCGACGCACTCGCTCACCTTCGCCTCGAGCTCGCGCGCGAGCTCGTTGAGCAGGCCGACGCCGGGCTCGGTGCGGGCCTTTGCCGCGGCGATGCGATCGATGTCGCGCGCGGTGATCGTGCCGCGCTCACGAAGGATCGCATTGGCGGCGAGGCGGGTGCGGGGGTCGTCGTTGACGACATAGGACCAGGCGAAGGCGAGATGCTCCGGGTTCGGTTCGAGATCATGGTCGAGCAGGAAAGCGCACATCGCCTCGAGCCGGGCGCGGCGTTCCGCACCGGCATCGGGCGCAGGCGCGTCCGGGCGCCGGAACCAGCCGGTCAGCCGGTCCACCGGCGCGGACAGGATCGCGGACGTCTTCATGCCAAACCCTCCCCCGCGATGGCCCGCGACCGGATCTCCGGCCATTTGTCGCCGAACCAGTAGCTGCCACGCTCGATCGCGATGATGCGATCCCCCGACGCGTCCGTAGCGATATCCGAGGCTCGTACAAATGCCGCGTTCTCGACCGAGTAGAAACGCCGCGCCGGAGGCGCGAGCGGATCGTCGGCGGGCGCCGGATCGAGCACGACCGCGAGATGGTTGGAGTGCAGCCGCACCAGCCCGCCGACCGGGGGGATGCCGAGGCTCTGGATGAACGCGTCGAGGATGTGCGGGTCGAAATGCCCCTCCCATTCGAGCATCCGGGCGAGCGCGATATTGGGCGGCCACGGCCCCTTGTAGACGCGTTCGGAGGTGACCGCGTCGTACACGTCGCAGATCGCGCCCATGCGCGCGTAAAGGCTGAGCCGCGCGTCATCGAGGCCGTAGGGATAGCCGCCGCCATCCATCCGCTCATGATGGTGGAGGCAGACGTCGAGCGCGAGTTCGGGGACGCCGGGATTGTCGCGGAGCATCGCGTGCCCCTCGACCGGGTGATTGCGGATCAGCGACAGCTCGGCGTCGGTCAGGCTGCCCGGCTTGTCGAGCACCTCGATCGGGGTGGCCATCTTGCCGATATCGTGCAGCAGCCCGGCAAGGCCGATGTCGCGATGGTCGGATTCGGGAAGATCGAGCTGGCGCGCGAGGTTGATCATCAGCGCACACACCGCGACCGAGTGGAGATAGGTGTATTCGGTCTTCGACTTGAGGCGGGTCACGGTGATGATCGCGCCGGGATTGCGCGCGACCGAGGCGGCGATATCCTCGACCAGCGGGACCGCGGCATCCACCGCCACCGCGCGGCCGAGCCGGGCCTCGCCGAACATCTGCATCACCGCTGCCTTGGAGCGTTCCATCAGCGCGCGGGCATGGTCGAACTCGTCGCGGATCCGGCGGTGCCGGGCGCGGCGTTCGCGCACGATCGGCCGCGGTACGGCGCCGGGCGGCACAGGGGGGCTGACCGGGCGATCGGCGACCGGACCAAGGCCCTTGCTGGTGTCGATGAAGACGGTGTCTACCCCGGCCTCATGCAGCCGCACGATCTGCGCGGGATCGGACAGCAGGAACTTACTGCGCCAGAAAGGGCTCTGGATCCACGACCCCTCGACCCGCGCAACGAACATGCCGGGACGCAGATTCCGGGTCTCGATGCGCACCAGCATCAACAGCCTCCATTTCGAAGCTAAAGCTAATAAGCTGGAAACTTTAAAATTAAGCCAATGGAGCCAGTGCCTTATTCAAAATGGGTATGATCGGCGTGCCGGCCTCTGGTACGTCCGTTTGACGAACGAATAGCTGAATGGTTATGGGTTGCGCATGGCGCTTTCCACCGACCTGCTGTTCCGCACGCTTGCCGACCCCACACGACGCGGGCTGTTCGAGCGGCTGTGCCGGGAAGGGGAGCAGACCGTGAGCGTGCTGACCGCGGGCGCGGGGGTGTCGCAGCCGGCGGTGTCGAAGCATCTGGGCGTGCTCAAGCGCGCCGGACTGGTGCGCGACCGGCAGGCGGGGCGGCAGACGCATTACCGCGCCGAGCTGCGCGCGCTCGACCCGCTCGACGACTGGGCGCGCGAGATGAAGGGCTTCTGGGAACGCCGCATCGACGGGCTGGAGGATCTGCTGAACAGGATGGACCAATGAGCGGACCGGTCGAGACGCGGACGGTGACGGTGGAGCGCGAGATCGCGCATCCGGCGGAGCGCATCTGGCGTGCGCTGACCCAGCCGCATCTGATCGCCGAATGGCTGATGGCGAACGATTTCGTACCTGAGGTCGAGCACCGTTTCGGGTTCAAGGCCGAATGGGGCGACCTGAATTGCGAGGTGCTGGAGATCGATCCGGAGCGGACGCTGGCCTATCGCTGGGCCGGGCTGGGGCTGGACAGCGTGGTGACATGGACGCTGACGCCGATGGACGGGGGCACGCGGCTGACCATGGTGCAGACCGGATTCCTGTCCGAGCAGAAGCTGGCCTATCATGGCGCGAGGGCCGGGTGGCCGCGCTTCCTCGACCGGCTGGACACGGTGCTGGCGGGGCTGGGCTGAAATATAACAGGAGGGTGCAATGGGGTTGAGCAAGCCGATCCGCGTGGTTCATCGCTGGGTGTCGCTGCTGTTCGCGGCTGTAGTCATCGCGATCTTCGCGATGCTGGGGCTGGGGCATCAGCCGGTCGAGTGGGTCTATTACCTGCCGCTGCCGCCGCTGGCTTTCCTGCTGGTGACGGGGCTGTACATGTTCTTCCGGCCCTATTTCCGTCGGCGCGCGGCGTGACCAAGACGCCGAAGCTGCTCTCCGGCGGCAACCCGCAAATCCCCAAGGGCGACGGCGATGCGCCGGTGCAGGCCTATATCGCCGCAATGCCGGGGTGGAAGCGCGCGGCGGGCGAGCGGCTCGACGCGCTGATCGAGAGGGCGGTGCCGGGTGTGCGCAAGGCGATGAAGTGGAATTCGCCGCTGTACGGGGCCGACGGGACGACCTTCTTCCTCGGCGTCCATTGCTTCAACAAATATATCAAGGTCGCGTTCTTCAAGGGCGCGGGGCTCGAGCCGAAGCCGCCGGTGGAATCGAAGGACAAGGACACGCGCTATTTCCACATCCATGAAACGGATGACTGGGACGAGGCGCGGATCATGGATTGGGTCAGGCAAGCCGCGGCACTGCCTGGCTGGAAGCCTTAGGAGACCGGAATGGTGGACGAAGTAAGCGCGTCTGACGAGATCGATGCGAAGATCGCGGCGATGGGCGGATGGCGCGGGCCGATGCTGGGCAAGCTGCGCGCGCTGGTGAGGGCGGCCGACCCGGACATCGTCGAAGAAGTGAAGTGGCGCAAACCGTCCAACCCTTCTGGCGTGCCGACCTGGTCCAAGGGCGGCATCCTCATCACCGGCGAGACCTACAAGGACAAGGTCAAGCTGACCTTCGCCAAGGGGGCGCAGATCGACGATCCGAACAAGCTGTTCAACGCCAGTCTCGACGGGGGTACGCGGCGCGCGATCGATTTCCGCGAGGACGATGCGGTCGATGGCGAGGCGCTGACGGCGCTGGTGCGGGCGGCGGTGAAGGCGAACGCGAAGGGGTGACAAGTTCGCGGGTTCCGGCCAGTGGCGTCATCTGACCGCTGGCGAGAAGGAACGGGCGACCATGGCATTCACCGCGAAGATCCTGCTGCTCGGATCGGGCGAGCTGGGACGCGAGTTCGTGATCTCGGCCAAGCGGCTGGGGGCTCAGGTGATCGCATGCGATGCCTATGCGAACGCTCCGGCGATGCAGGTCGCGGACGGGCATGAGGTCTTCTCGATGCTTGACGGCGAGGCGCTGCGTGCGGCGATCGCGAAGCACGCACCCGACTATGTCGTGCCCGAGGTCGAGGCGATCCGTACCGAGGTGCTGGCTGAGGTCGAAGCGGAGGGCGTGACGGTGGTGCCGTCGGCGCGCGCGGCGCAGATGACGATGAACCGCGACGGCATCCGCGAGGTCGCGGCGGTCGAGCTGGGGCTGCGCACATCGCGCTACCGCTATGCCGAGAGTTTGGAGGAAGTGCGCGCGGGCGCGGCGCACACGGGCCTTCCGTGCGTGATCAAGCCGGTCATGTCCTCGTCCGGCAAGGGCCAGAGCACGGTACGCGACGCCGCGGCGCTGGAGGCGGCATGGGACTATGCCGTCGCCAATATGCGCGGCGACCGGGCGCGTGTGATCGTCGAGGAATTCGTCGACTTCGATTACGAAATCACGCTGCTGACGGTGCGGTCGCGCGTGGGGGTAAGCTTCTGTCCGCCGATCGGGCATCGCCAGGAGCGCGGCGACTATCAGGAGAGCTGGCAGCCGGCGGCGATGTCGGCGCAGGCGATCGCCGACGCACAGGACATGGCGCGCAAGGTCGTCGACGATCTGGGCGGCTACGGCATTTTCGGCGTCGAGTTCTTCGTGAAGGGCGAGGAGGTGATTTTCTCCGAGCTGTCGCCGCGCCCTCACGACACCGGGATGGTGACGCTGATCTCGCAGAATTTGAGCGAGTTCGACCTGCACGCGCGCGCGGTGCTGGGGCTGCCGGTACCCGAGGTGCGGTTGTACGGGCCGTCGGCGTCGGCGGTGGTTCTGGCCGACCGCGACGGTGAGGCGCCGGGTTATGAGGGCGTCGCCGAGGCACTGGCGACGCAAGGCGGCGAGATCGACCTGCGCATCTTCGGCAAACCGACGACGCGGCCCTATCGCCGGATGGGCGTGGCGCTGGCGCGGGCGGGGGATACCGATACCGCGCGCAAGCTGGCGGCAGAGGCGGCGGGGAAGGTGCGGATTACCTACCCATAAGATCGAACAGGTCGAAGCCGATTTCGGTGCGGATGCCGAGGACGAGGGCGTCGGGGAAGGTCGGGTCCGCCGAGGGGCGGCGGATGTACTGGGCGTGGGGCTGGATCGCCAGCCACGGGGCGAGCTGGGTGCGGTACGTCGCCTCGACCGCTATTTCCGACGCCGAGGCGCCGGTGGCGGTGCGATACGGTTCGGCGGTGAAGCCCGCGGCGAGTGCGATGCCGAACTCGTCCTCATCGCGGCCGGGGATCCAGCCGGTGAATTTGAGGCCCGCGCTCGTGAAGAAATCGAACATGTTGAAGCGGCCGCTGGCGGTGCCGAAGCGGGCGAAGCCGTCGAGCTTGCGGCCCGGAGCGGCGCTGAGTGGGAGTTCGGCGCGGATATAGGTACCGGCGTTTCCGGTCCCGGTGCCGCTGCCGTCGGTGAGGTCGAAGCGCGCGGTGTAGCGCCAGTGACCGAGCAGCAGCTTGCCGCCTTCTCCGAGCGGGGCCTGAACCTCACCCACCAGCAATGCGCCCTCGTCCTTGTTCAGGCGGATGACGGTGCGGCCGGGGCGGGCGGGATCGCCGGGAACGGCGTCTAGCACCGCGGCGCGCACTGCCCAGCCCTGAGCCGGCTCGACTTGAAGCCGCGCGGCGAGCGAGGTCGAAGGGAAGATCGACGGGCCGTTCTGCCCGGTCTGACTGAAATCGGTGCCGATGCCGTGCGCGCTGCCGACGAACAGGCCCGATGCGTCGAGCGCATCGAACTCGGAGTTGAGATCGTAGAGGCCGGCGCGCAACGAGACCTTGTCGCCGAACTTCTGGTCTATCCACGCCTCGTACAGGCGGAAGGCGCGGACACCGGTCTCGATATTGCTGACGGCATGGCTGTCGCCGACCAAATCGCTGATCGAATTGCCGTTGTTGTAGAGGCCGTAGAGATGGAGCTGTGCCCCGGTCCAGCCCGCGACCTTTTCAAGATCCGCTTCGAACACCAGATCGAGATTGTCGAGATAGCGCGCGCCGCGGCGGACGCCGCCCGCGGCGTTGCCGATCAGCTCGGACGTGTAGGTCACCTGGAACAGGAGCGGGCCGTGCGCCTCCTCGATCTCCGCTGGGGCGTGGGTGTGGCTGTGCGGGCGACTGCCGTCCTGCGGCTGGGGCGGGGTTTCCGCCAGCGCGGCCGCGGCGAAAGCGAGGGTAGGGAACAGCATCAGAAGCTTACCATGAAATTGAGCCGGACGCGGTCGAGCCAGTCGAGCGGCGCGGCGGTGTAACGCTGATCGAGCGGGCGGTAGTGATACCAGGCGAGATCGATCAGCAGGTTGTTGGCGGGGACGTGGCCGATGCCGAGGCCATGGAGACGATAGTTGGTCGAAAGATCGAGATTGTCGTGACTGAAGGCGGCGAACACGGAATCCACCTCAACCTGTGAGTAATTATAGACGATGCGCCAGTCGCCGCGTTGCGCGGCGCGGCCGGCGGCGAATTCGAGGTTGAAGCCGGTGTCGCCGGACACTGCGGCGCCGAGGTTGCGGACATAGTCGGCGGTGAAAGCGAGCGGCCAGCGCGGGGAGAGGCCGGCATAAGTGATGCTGCCGAGGCCTTCGACGAGGTGGAAGTCCGAGAGGTAGTGGCCGCCGGACAGGAGGTTGCCGCGGAAGTCGCCCGCGTCGGCCCCGGCGATTGAGCCGAGGCGGTAGTGATAATAGCTGCCCGCGAGCGCGAGCCGGAGATCGGCGCCGAGCGGCGCAACGGCGTTGATCTGGCCGCCGAGCATGTCGCTGTCGCGCGCCGTCGGCGCCTCGTCGATCACGAAATAGAGCGCGCGGGCGTCGAGCCGGGCGCCATTGCCGAGATCGAGCGCGTAGCTGGCGCCTAGCCCCTCGGGCAGGACGTCGCCGTCCCACACCATGTCGGTGCGCTGGAAGAGCTGAGGGAACTTGCCCGCCTGAACGGTGAGGCCGCCCGTGGTGTAGCGGATCCATGCCTGATCGAGCGAGACGTTCAGATCGTCGAGGAAGTTGCCGAGCGTGACGTCGGTCGAGTTTGGATCGTCCGGGTCACCGGTGGCGAGCTCGGCGCCGATGGCGAGGCTGTCGCTCACCGCATAGCTGGCGCGCAGACGGGCGCGCAGGGCCGAGCGCGAACGGTCGCGCGCGCCGCCGTAATTCCATTCCTGCCGCACGCGCAGATCGCCGCTGACGTCGAGCCCGGGAATACGGAAGGCGGCGGGTGCGGAGGCGGCGGTAACCGCGGGCGCGGCGGCGGACGTCGTGGCCGCCAGCGGTGGCGCGGGCGCCGGGGCCGCGTTGCCCTGACCGAGCTGCGCCGATTGCCTCGCGACCAGCGCTTCGAGCTGTTCGATGCGCGCCTGCTGCTCGGCGAGGCGGCGCTCGAGCGCGTCGAGGCGGCTGTCCTGCGCGTGGGCGGGGAACGCGGCGGCGAGCGCCGTCGCGGCGAGCAGAGCGGAGCGGGTACGCATCGACTTACCCCCTTGCGCGCGGCTTGCGGCGCTTGAACCAGAGCAGGGTGCCCGCGACGATCATCGTCACCAGCCACAGGCCGATCGCGATCGAGAGGATGCGGCCGGCGACGCCGCCCGCCTCGCCGGTGTGGATCGGGAAGAGCGCGCTCATGAAGGCATTGGCGGGCGCGGCCTCGGCGGCGGGGAAGATGCCGCGGACCTTGCCACTGTTGGCGTCGACCAGCACGAAGCTGCCGCCATAGGCGCGGCGGATCTCTCCCGGCGCGCGCACGCGCACGCGCCACGTCGCATCATCGGGCTTGGGCCACGCGACCTGCGTCAGCGTGCTGCCGGGGATCGCGGCGAGGCCCGCGCGGGCGGCGGCGGCGAAGCCGACGGACTCGCCCGCGGGCGGGTTGGCGGGAAGCGTCACCGGCTCGGCGCCGATCAGGCCGCCTAGGCCGTCCTCGAACTTGAGCATCGTCCCGGTCGCGGCGATGACGAGTGCGGGGACGGCCACCCACAGCCCGAGCGCGCGATGCCAGGTGTAGAGGCGCGCGGCGGCGGGGCCGCGCGTCGCGGGCTTGAGCGCGAGCCGCCATGTCCCGCGCTTCGGCCACGCCGCGATCAGGCCGAGGATCAGGTTGGAACAGAGCAGGATGCCGCTGATCGCGACGATCCAGCTGCCCCAGCTGCCCAGCAAATCGTGGTGGAAGCCGATGAGGAAGCCCATCACGCTTTGCTCGTCCGGGCGGGGCGTGTGCAGGACGGTGCCGTCGCCGGCGATGCGGACCGAGCGGTCCGCGCCCTCCGCATCCTCATAATAGATATTGTAGCGGTCGGCCGCCCCGGCGGCGGTCCAGATCGATCCGGCGCCGCCGCCCGGCGCGACGAGCGTGTCGATGCGGCGTTCGATGGCGGCGAGATCGGTCGGACGATGTGCGCCCGCGATCCCCGCATCGGTGATTTCCCAATGGAAGACGATCAGGATGCCGGTGATCGCCTGAAGCAGCCAGAACACTGCGGCGCCGAGGCTGAGCCAGCGATGAGCCTTGAGCAGATTACGGCGCAGCGAGGGCCGCACGGGCGGGGCGGGAGCGTTCATGCTGCAGGTGTGTCGCGCGGAGCAGGACCACAAAACATCCACTTTTGTGAAAGATTGGGGGTCCAGCCTTGTTGCGGAATATTCGCAATTTCAGCGCCATTATATGCGGTTGAGAGGCGTTCGCGACAAGCGGCGCTCCGGGCAGGCTGGACCCGTCGATATTCCGGAACGTGTAAAGAAAAAGGCCCGGCTGTCGCCAGCCGGGCCTGAGGGTCCAAGCGGTGCCCGCTCTTAAAAGTCGATTGTGGCCGACGCCTTGAAGGTGCGTGGCATGCCCTGGACGAGATAGCCGCCGAGCGAGGACGCCCAGTAGCGCTTGTTGGCGACGTTATCGACGTTGAAGCGGAAGGTGACCGGCGCATCGGCGATGGCGACCACGTAGCGCGCGCCGACGTCGAAGCGCGTCCATTCGGGCAGGATGATCGTGTTGGTGAGGTTGAACGCCTGCTTGCCCGTCTGCATCACGCGGCCGGTGAGGGTGAGGCCGCCATAGACGTCCCATTCGACATTGGCGTTGGCGGTATATTCCGGCACGCCGATCGCGTCGCGACCATCGTTCAGTCCGCCCTGGGTGCGGCGCTGCTTGGCGTCGGTGATCGAGAAGCCGGCGATGATGCGCAGACCCTTGAGCGGTTCGCCATCGACGCTGACCTCGATGCCCTTGTTGCGCTGCAGGCCATCGACGATGAAGACGGTGCCGGCGGGGGTCACGCCCGGTGCGGTCGGTACGGTGATCGCCTGCGGCCGGTCGGTCTGGAACGCCGCGATCGAGGCATTGAAGCGGCCGAACTGGACCTTGCCGCCGATCTCGTACTGTACCGTCTGGAACGGCGGGAACACCTGGTTGGCGTTGACCGATCCGGTTGGGGCCACGGGGCCTTGGGCCAAACCTTCGATCCGGTTGGCATAGAGCGAGATATTCTCGCTCGGGCGGATCACCAGGCCGACCACCGGGGTCGTCGCGCTTTCCTTATATTCGCTGGTCTGGGCATTGGTGTTGATGTTGTAGGCGCGGAAGTGGATGCTCTGGTGCCGTAGACCGAGTGTCACCTGCACCAGATCCTCGGCGAAGCCCAGCGTGTCGGACACGAAGATGCTGTCGAGGCGCGTGCGGTTTGCCGGGTTGGGATCGGCGAGATTGCCTGAAACAAACCCGTTGAACGCCGGCCGTGCGATCTGCACCGGCGCGTAGAGATTGTTCCGCGGCGAGGTATCCGCCGCCGACGTGCTGAATTCGAACGCGTTTCGATTGACGTAGCGGCTGTGCGAATAGCCCATGTTGAGTTGGTGGGTGATGCCCCAGCCCTCGCCCTTGAAGCGCAGGCCGGCCTGCGCCGCCTCGTTATTGTCGTTGCGGGGAATGTTGGACGCCGTGACGAACGCCGCGCCGGATGCCAAGGTGACTGGCTGCGCACCGGTGGTCGTAACCTGCGCGCCGGTGGAATTCAGAACCTGGAAGCCCTGATAGACGCCGCGCTCCGCCGTATCGCGCGCGCCCGCCGACGCGTAGAACATCAGGTTGTCGGTGACGTCATATTCGAGCTTCACGATGCCGAAGACGTCGCGGATCGTCTGATTGTAGTAAGCTTGGCCGTAGTTGCTGTCGGCGCGCGGCACGCGCGGCAGCGTGGTCGCGGCGCCGTAAAAGTTGTTGAGCTGGACCATCGGGCGCATGTGCTGCGCCTTGACGTTCTGATAGGCGAGATCGAGGCTGACGCGCAGATTGTCGGTGCGCCAGTCGAAGCTGCCGCCGACCACCGCCGAGCGGCGGAACTCACCGTCGATCGCGATATCGCCCGAGCGATATGCGCCGTTGATGCGCGCGCCGAACGCCTTGCCTTCGCCGAAGCGGCGGCCGAAGTCGAACGCGCCGCCGAAGTGCTTGTCGGACAGCCAGTTGGCGGTGAGACGGTTGGTGTCCTTACCCTTCGCGCGCTTCGGCGTCAGGTTGACGGTGCCGCCAAGCGCCGAACCACCCGGTGCGGCGCCGAACAGGAAGGCGCTGGCGCCATTGAGGATCTGGATCTGATCGTAGAGTTCGGGCGAGACGAGCTGGCGCGGCGTGACGCCGAACAGACCGTCGATCGCGATGTCCTCACCGAAGAGGTTGAAGCCGCGGACGATAAATTGCTCGGACATGTTGCCGAAGCCGAGCGTGGTGCGGACCGAGGGATCGTTCTCGAGCACCGCGCCGAGCGTCAGCGGCTGCTGGTTGAGGATCAGTGCTTCATTGTAGCTCTTGACCGCGAAGGGGGTGTCCATCGCGTCCTTGTCGCCCAGCGCGCCGAGCGAGCCGTTGCGGCTGACCTGAGTCTGGTTGTCGCGCTGGGCGGTGATGACGACGTCTTCGCTCTCAGCCGTTTGCTGCGCGAAGGCGGGCGTGGCGAGCGCGGTGGCGAGGGCCGCGAAGGCGGCTCCACGAACGGCGAAACGATGGGCAACCATGATCTCAATACTCCCCCGAAACTGGTGTTGCGTGTCCCTCCCGATACGGCCCGGTTCTGAGCCAGACTCTGTATCGTGAAGGTAACATGCGAGTCGAGGTTGGTCCGCGAAACATCCAGTTTGATGATGTGCAAGGGTCCAGTCGGGTAATTTTGAACTTCAGCGGGTAATCGTCTGATTGGAAAGCGGCGCCGGTCCGCTCTGCACCCCCGGGGACCCCTGTCAGGTTGCCGGCGAGGGGCACGCGCGCGAGCCGGTGCCGCGGAAACTCCCGTCAGGCGCATCGCCGAACGGGCCCGGGCGGTTCAGCCGAAACGCTGCACCCCGCCGACGATCGTGCGCAGCACCTTCGCCTTGAGCAGCGCGTGGGAATCGACCGCGAAGAGATCGTGGTCCCAGACCACGAAATCAGCGAGGAAGCCGGGCGCGATCAGGCCCATCTTCTTGTCGTTGAACCCGGCATAGGCGCCTTCGCGCGTGTAGCAGCGCATCGCCTGCGCCAGTGTGACGCGCTGCTCGGGGTGCCAGCCCCGCGGGTTCTTGCCGTCGATCGTCTCGCGGTTGACGGCGGCGTCGAGGCCGGTGAGCGGATCGATCGGCGCGACCGGCCAGTCGGAGCCCATGGCGACATGTGCGCCCGAACGGACGAGCGACCCGAAGGCGAAGCTGGTCTTGAGTCGTTCCTCGCCAACCCGGCGCACCGCCCAGCGGCCGTCGTCGATCGCGTGATAAGGCTGGACCGAGGCGATGACGTCCTGCGCCTTGAAGCGCGCGATCGCCGCTTGCTTCATGTGCTGAACATGCTCGACCCGGAAGCGGCGGTCGCGCGGACCGTTGGCCTTGGCCACCGCGGCCAGCGTGTCGAGGACGATGTCGTTGGCCTCGTCGCCGATGGCGTGGGTGGTGACCTGAATCCCCGCCTTGTCGGCACCGGTGATCCAGCGTTTGAGATCGCCGGGATCGGTGACGATGACGCCGCGCGTACCGGGCTCGTCATGATAGGGTTCGTAGAAACGTGCGGTGCGCGAGCCCAATGAGCCGTCGAACACGACCTTACACGCGCCCCACTGGACCCAGTCGTCGCCGCGGCCCTGCTCTCTGATCAGCGCAGCCTGTGCCTCCCAGTCCTTGAGCGGGAGATAGTGGCGGAAGCGCAGCCCGGTTTCGCCCTTGGCGCGCAGGCGGCGGGTGGAATCGAAGCTGATCGTGTCGAGTTCGGTGGGATGGACCTGAGTCACGCCCTTGCTGAGCGCGAGGTCGATGCCCTTGCGCGTGGTCGCGTCGATCTGTTCCGGCGTCGGCGTGCCGATCGCGCGCAGCACCATTTCCTTGACGGTGTCCTTGATGATCCCGGTCGGCTCGCCGTCGGCATCCTTCTCGATCACCCCGCCCGGCGGGGCGACGGTATTGCGGTTGATCCCCGCGAGCTTCAGCGCCAGCGAGTTCAGGAACATCATGTGGAGGTCGTAGCGCACCACCGCGACCGGCGTGTCGGGGGTAACGGCGTCGATCCATTTGCGGTGCGGCATCTCGCCGCCCCAGCGGTCCTGATCCCAGTTGCCGCCCTGAAGCCATTCGCCCTTGGGCAGCGCCCTGGCCGCGGTGGCGATGCGCTCGACGAACTCCCTGGGGTTGGCGGCGTCGCGCAGCGAGGCCTGCGACAGCATCGTCGAGGCCATCACGAAATGGACGTGCGGATCGATGAAGCCCGGGGTGACGAAGGCACCCTGCAGGTCGATCACTCGTGTGCGTTTGCCGGTGCGCGCGCGCACCGCAGCTGCGCCGATCGCGGCGATGCGGTCGCCCTTCACCCCGATCGCGTCGGCGCGCATGGCGGGGCCGGCGCCGGTCCACACCTTCGCATTGATATAGGCGGTGTCGAGATCGCCCTCGGCCGCGAAGGCTACGCGCGTCATCGCCGCGGCCGCCGTGCCCGCGCCGAGCGCGAGGAAGGAACGGCGACCGGGCATCACTTGCCCATCACCGGCTGGCGGGGCGGGTTCTCCGCGCGCCACTTGTCGAGCCGGGCGAGCCACTTCGCCGCGGAGAGCGGGCCATAGGTCTTGGAGTCGGTATGTTCGGCGATCAGCGAGCGGATATCGACGAAATAGGCGGGGCCGCTCGGCAGGCCGAGCTCCTCGCGCTTGGTGGCCATCGCCGCTTCCTGTGCCGGGGTCGGCTTGAAGCCGGTGACCGGCTTGAAGATGATGACGTCGAAATCGGCGCCATTCTCATGGAAGAAGAGCTGGATCGGCGGCTGGCCGCCCGCAGCGGCGACCTGATCCGCCTGATCGATGCGGCGGATGAACTCCTCCTGCTTCCCCGGGGCGAGCTTGAAGATCTCGAACCACGCCTCCGGCCATGCTTCCTGCGCGGCTGCGGGCTTGGGTGCCTGCTGTGCCATGACGGGGGTAAGCGGCAGGGCCAAGGCAGCGGCGGCGATTGCGAGATACTTCATAAATTGTCCTCCCTTTTGCCCAAAGCTCAACCTTTGCGATGGATCGGAGAACATCCAAGTCCGTGGTTTTTGAGGGGGCCAATCATCCCGCCGCTTCGCGCAACGCCGCGACCGCCGTTTTCGCCTCATGCTCGTTGAGGCTGGCGAAGCC
>DATIGZ010000468.1:0-3714 GCA_035481255.1 Sphingomonas sp.
GCCCGAGCTTGGCTATCTCCCGCCCACACCCCCGCAAAGTCCGCAGCCCCCGCTCGATCCGCAACCTGCGGGCCATGCAGTCACGGTCTATGACGCGCTGATCGCGATTCACGACGATGCAGGCGACGACGAGACCGCGATGGCGCAGCGCTATCTCTCCCTGCTCGGCGCGATCTATCGCCGGATCGAGCCGCCCGAGCCGGCGTTCCATGACTGGATCGCCCGCGCCGAGCGCTCGCTCCGCGATCTCGATACCGCGCCCGAGGCGAGCATGCGCCATTACGGCTTTCGCTATCTCCACCCCTATACCGCCGCCGAATATCCGGACTCGATGGTCCAGCTCTCGGTGCTAGCGGCGCTGCGCGATTACGAGGCGTGGTCGGGTGAGGCTGTATCGCTCAAGGCCGAACTCGCTCGGGGCTTGCGCAAATTCTACGATGCCAAGCTCGGAACGCTCCGTCGTTACCTGCCCAATGTCGGGAAGGACAAGGACAAGGACGCGGTCGACAGCTGGTATCTCTATCATCCACTGCTCAATCTCGGCCGCCTCGCACTCGATGGCGACAAGCGCGCCGAGCGCCTGTTCCGCCAGTCGATCGACTTCGGGATCAAGGCCGCGCACCATTTCGACTATGCGTGGCCGATCCAGTATCGGGTCACCGACTTCTCGGTCATCACAGAAGCGCGCGACGATCATGGGCTCGGCCAGACCGACGTCAACGGCATCTACGCCTATGTCATGCTCCAGGCATTCGAGCTGACCGACGACAAGCGCTTCCTCGACGAGGCGCGCGCATCGATCGCGGCGGCCAAGGGCATGCGCTTTGAACTCAACTATCAGGCGAACCTGACCGCCTGGGGAGCGGCGGCATGCATGCGGCTGTGGCGCATCGACAATGATCCGGCCCTGCTGGCGCAATCCTATGTCTATCTCGCCAGCTTCTTCCACAATGTCGCGATGTGGGAATCCGACATCGCCCATGCCCGCCACTACACCAACTTCCTCGGTGTCACCGCGCTGCACGACGCGCCCTATATGGCGATGTACGAATGTTTCGACAGCTTCGCGGCGTTCGAACGCTATCTCAAGGATGGAGGGCCGGCTCTCGACGCCAATGTCCGCATGCTGGTCAGCGAATATTGCCGCCACGCGCTCGACCGCGCCTGGTTCTACTTTCCCGACACGCTGCCATCCGAGGCGATCGCGCCCGAGCAGCGCGAGAATAACGGCCATGTCGACCGCAAGCTCTCCTTCCCGCTCGAGGACCTCTATATCGACGGGCAGCAGGCCGGGCAGGTCGGGCAAGAAATCTATGGCTGCGGCGCTGCCTTCGTGTTCGCGACGCGTGCCTTCCACCGTTTCGAGGACGCGCCCTTCACCCTGTTCTGCGACCATTTCCTGCTCGCCGCCGATCGCCCGTCGAAACGAGCCCTGAGCTTCCAGCTGGGCGGCGGAGAAGGCTGCACCGCCAACCTGCGCATCCTGCCACAGGGGCGCAGGAAGATACCGAAGATAATCGTACTCACCGCTACCGGAGACCGCGTCCCCGCGCAGGACGATCCGGCCGGCGGCACTGCATTCCGCATCCCCGCTCAGGGGCGCGTTTCATTGTCCTGGTAGAAGGGAGACCCGCAATGTCCGACACTGCAAAACCGCCCGTCCGCGATCTTGCCGACGCCCATACTGAACAGCCGAGCCTTGCAGGTCGCAGCGTGCTCGTCACCGGCGGTACCACCGGAATCGGACGGGCGATCGCTGTGCTTCTGGCATCCGAGGGCGCCAGGGTCTTTATTTGCGGGCGCACAGCCGAACATCTCGACGACGCCCTCGAGCGCATCCGCGAAGTCGGCGAGGGCGACGGGATCAATGTCGATCTGGCGAAACGCGCGGATGTTGATCGCTTCTTCGCGGCGGCGGACGCCTATCTTGGGGAACTCGATGTCGCCGTCATCAATGCCGCGATCCCGGCCGAGGCGCTTGCCGACACGCCCGAAGAGGATCTCGAATACCAGATCGCGGTCGACTTCACGGCCTATCTCACCACGACCAAGGCAGCGCTCGACCGCATGCAGGCCGGCAGCGATGTGGTGCTGATCGGGTCGATGTCGGCGGTCTCACAGAGTGCGGGATCCTCGGTCTATGTCGCGGCGAAGGCGGGCATCCAGGGCTTCGCGCATGCGCTGCGTGAGGAACTGGGCGACAAGGATATCAAGGTCGGCCTGATCGAACCCGGCTTCACCGGCGCCGACTTCCAATATCCTGAATTTCCGCCGGAAAGGCAGCGCGAGCTGATCCACAAGGCGCAGATGCTGCGCGCCGAGGATATTGCGGCGGCCACGCACTTCATGCTGACGCAACCGCGCAGAACAGCGGTCTCGCTGATGCGCGTCGAAACGCGGCGCGAGCATCCGTGACGATTGCCGCGAATTCCAATCCGGATCGAGCGAGTCCCGGAATATCAGAATTCAGCAATGGATCAGTAGCGACGCAGCAAGCGTTCGACCGTCGGAGCGGCGGTCCGACCCTTGTCGTCTTCATTCCTGATATCATGCTCGAGCGCGTCGCGGATTGCCCCGATCTGGGCGTCGGTCAGATGCTCGATCCCGACAAATTCGGCACGTGCCTTGTCGAGCGCGCGCAGAATCTCGTCGAGCTTCGCCTGCATCGCAGCCCCGTCGCGGTTCTGGCTGTTCTGGATGAGAAAGACCGCAAGAAAGGTCAGGACTGTCGTCGCGGTATTGACGATGAGCTGCCATGTATCCGAATATTGCATCAGCGGGCCGCTTGCAGCCCAGATGACAACGAACAGCGTCGAGATGATGAACGCAAGCGGATGCCCGATGATATGGGCCGACCAGCCGGCGATCTTCGTGAAAATGCGGTCCATGGTTGCTCCTATCGGGATCGATTCATGCTGGTTGAGACACCGGCTGCCCATGCCTCGAGCCCGAGCTCGCGCGTCGCTGCAATGCTGGCGCCCATCGCGTGCGCCATGATGTCGAGCGCCCAGGCGCCCCGCTGTTCGTCCTCAGCGGCAACCGCGTCTTCGGGGACCCACAGCGCATAGTCGCGCATATGCGCGTCGGCGGCGGTGAACAGGATGCAGATGTCGGTCGCGATTCCGGTCAGCACCAGCCGGGTAACGCCGAGCTTGGGAAGCAGCACGGGAAGGTTGGTCGCGTAGAAGCCCGAGAATTGCGGCTTGATGATGAAATAGTCGTGTGCCCGCGGATCAAGGCAACCGGCCAGCGGCGATCCGGAAGCATGCACCTGATCGACCAGCTTGCTCTTCTCGGAATGCCAGGCGCCGAAATTGTCGTTGACATAGATGACCGGGAGGCCTGCCTGGTCAGCCTGGGAACGAAGCTGGCCGATGACCGCGGCCGTCCGCTTCGCCGCCGGTGCGAGCGCTGCGCCGCCCTCGAAATCGAGACAGTTGACCATGTCGATGATCAGCAGCGCGGTACCACCGCCAGGCTGGTCGCGGCTCGAGGTTTTCGGCTCGGTTCCACCAGAATGCGGCATCCTGCACCTCTATCCAATCCAGCTGCCCTGCTGCGCTAACATCGGTTAGGAGCGTGCGGTATGCGCATCGGTCTCACCACCGTGCCCCGTCAGCACCGGCAGCGCGGCGCAACAACGGCCGCACCCTCGCGAGATCGTTCCGGATCGTGGTGGCAGCGACGCCGCCCTCGCCCATCGCATGACTGATC
>DATIGZ010000469.1:0-5873 GCA_035481255.1 Sphingomonas sp.
GCCTAGAGACACTCAGGTTGGAAGGTCAGAAGCAGCTTGAGAGCGCCCGGCAGCAACATGCTAATTATCTTGAGCGGTTGAAGTTTGATCGCGCCGGACTGCTCGATCGCGCTGCCAAGCTGAACCAGCGTGAGTTCGAGATTATCCCCGATATTTGGAAGAATGCCACTGAGGCCCACTACGCAATGCTGAGACTGATCAGTCGGTGGCAACAGTGTCCTGATGTCGGTCGGATGAGTGAACCTCGATTTGAAGCCTTCCTCGAAGGCTCCCGGCTAGAAGCGTGGCAGAAGGAAGAAATTCGCGCGTTAAATCGGTTCGAGCGGACAACCTACTACAGCGATGCGGAGCAGTGGTTCAGACTCCAAGACGCAAATGCGGCAATTGTCGCGTTCAATCGAGCTGCTGCTAATGGGAGCATCTTTCTGCACCCTGAGACGCACTCCAAGTTCGAGGGGTTCGGTGACCTTATGCGCAACGCGTTCCAGCGCTGGTCCTTGAATCAGCAGCTTAAACAGGACGGCGACCCGATCCCGAAGGACGAGGAGGATCCTGTGCAAATGTATCGTGAGCAGGGAGACCCTCTCTATCAGGGGCTGAGTTCCTACCTTCGAGAAAGGTACTGGATTAGTCCGCAAGGCGAAGCAATTTAGCGCCTCAGATCACATATTTCCCGATATAGCTAGGAGCGGCACGGCCTGCTTTGCTGGAACCAAAGAGCCGAGACTCCGGTTGAAATCCAGTCTGACACCGGTTACCGGGGTCGGACACGTCTATGTGAGAGGAATGTGAAAGTGCGTCCCCTGGCACTCGATCCCGACCGGCTGTTTCCGGCCGATCCCACGACCCGCGGTATTGCGCGTGACCTGTACAAGGAGATCGCCGGTCTCCCGATCGTGTCGCCGCACGGCCATACCGATCCGGCATGGTTCGCGACCGATGATGCGTGGGAGAATGCGACCGAGCTGTTCCTCGCGCCCGATCACTATGTCTTCCGCATGCTCTATTCGCAGGGCGTCGACCTCGACGCGCTGCGCGTGCCGCGGCTCGACGGCGTGCCGGCCACCGATCCGCGCGCGGCATGGCGGCTGTTCGCGAGCAACTATCATCTGTTCCGCGGCACCCCGTCGCGCATGTGGCTCGACCATGTCTTTGCCGATGTGTTCGGGATCGACCGGCTGCTCGATAGCAGCACCGCCGACCATTATTACGACACGATCAACGCCGCGCTCGCGACGCCGGGATACCGCCCGCGCGCGCTGTTCGAGCGGTTCAAGATCGACTTCCTCGCCACCACCGAGGGCGCCGACGATCCGCTCGAGCATCACGCCGCGATTCGGCGCTCGGGCTGGGGCGGCCGCGTCGTCACCACCTATCGCCCGGATTCGGTGATCGATGTCGAGCATGAGGCGTTCAAGGGCGCGCTCGAGACATTCGCGGGGCTGACCGGCGAGGATGTGCACAGCTGGAAGGGCTATCTCGCCGCGCACCGCAAGCGCCGCGCCGACTTCCGCGTGGCGGGCGCGACTGCGACCGACCATGGCTTTGCCACCGCACAGACCGCGAACCTCTCGGCCGCCGAGAGCGAGGCGCTGTTCGGGCGCATCATCTCGGGCAAGTGGGACGCGGCGGACGCCGAGCTGTTCCGCGCGCAGATGCTCACCGAAATGGCGAAGATGAGCGTCGAGGACGGCATGACGATGCAGATCCATCCCGGGTCGTGCCGCAACCATAACGCCAAGCTGTTCCACAGCCATGGCCGCGACAAGGGCGCCGACATCCCGACGCGCACCGACTATGTGCAGGCATTGAAGCCGATGCTCGACGTGGTCGGCAACGAGCCGGACCTGACGGTGATCCTGTTCACCCTCGACGAGAGCACCTATGCGCGCGAGCTGGCGCCGCTGGCCGGCCATTATCCCTGCCTGCGGCTGGGTCCGAGCTGGTGGTTCCATGACTCGCCGGAGGGGATGCGCCGGTTCCGCGAGATGACCACCGAGACCGCGGGCTTCTACAACACCGTCGGCTTCAACGACGACACGCGCGCCTTCTTCTCGATCCCCGCGCGGCACGACGTCGCGCGCCGCGTCGACTGCGCCTTCCTCGCCCGCCTCGTCGCCGAAGGACGGATGCAGGACTGGGAAGCCGCCGAACTCGCTTACGAGCTGACCAACGGCCTCGTCCGCAAGGCGTACAAGCTCGACGAAACCCTTCCCGTGGCCGCAGCGGCCTGACCGCCGCTTCGCCCAACCCGTAACAAGGAATTTGACATGAAGATCGCGCTGATCACCGAGAACAGCCAGGCCGCCAAGAACGGCATCATCAACGACGCGCTGACCGCCGTCGCCGAGCCGCTGGGCCATCAGGTGTTCAACTATGGCATGTACTCGGCGGAGGACAGCGCGTCGCTGACCTATGTCATGAACGGCCTGCTCGCTGGCATCCTGCTCAATTCGAAGGCGGCGGACTTCGTCGTCACCGGCTGCGGCACCGGCATGGGGTCGATGCTGGCGTGCAACGCGATGCCGGGCGTGTTCTGCGGGCTGGTCATCGACCCGACCGACGCCTTCCTGTTCGGCCAGATCAACGACGGCAACGCCATCTCGATGCCCTATGCCAAGGGATTCGGCTGGGCCGCCGAGCTCAACCTGCGCGACGTCTACGCCAAGCTGTTCGACGGCGAGCGCGGCCTAGGCTACCCCAAGGAGCGCGCCGAGATCATGCGCAAGAACCGCGGCATCCTCGCCGATCTCAAGGCGGCGAGCTGCCACGACATGCTGACCGTGCTCAAGAGCGTCGATCAGGATCTGCTGCGCGCGGCGATCGCGGGCGAGAAGTTCGCCGAATATTTCTACGCCAACTCGCAGGACGCGGAGATCAGCGCGTACCTCAAGAGCGTGACCGCCGAACCGGCGCTCGCCTGACCCTACGCGCCGCCGGCAGACTGAAAGGGAGCCGCCATGTTCGACCGGACCTATTACGCCACGCACCCCGACATGATGGAGTGCGTCTCGAACGAGGAACTGCGTGACCGCTACCTGATCGCGGGCCTGTTCCGCGACGGGGAGTGCGTGCTCAACTACACGCATGCCGATCGCATGGTGATCGGCGGCGTCGCGGTGGCATCGGGCAGCGTCAAGCTGCCCGACCAGACCGAACCGCCGTCGGCGGCGGGGCATCCGTTCCTCGAACGCCGCGAGCTGGCGGTGGTCAATGTCGGCGGCGCGCAGGGCGTCGTCACGGTCGATGGCGAGGCCTTCACGCTGGGCAACAAGGATTGCCTGTACGTGACGATGGGCGCGGCGGACGTCCAATTCTCGGGCGACGGCGCGCGTTTCTACCTCGTCTCCTGCCCCGCGCATCAGGCGTTCAAGACCCGCCAGCTGTCGATTGCCGACGCTAACCGGCTCGACCGCGGCAGCCTTGAGGAATCGAACGAGCGTTCGATCTTCCAGCTCGTCATCCCCAGCGTGTGCGACAGCGCGCAGCTGGTGATGGGCCTGACGGTGCTCAAGCCCGGCAGCGTGTGGAACACCATGCCCCCGCACATCCATGAGCGCCGCAGCGAGATCTATTTCTACTTCGAGCTCGACAACGCCGACACCGATCGCGTGATGCACTTCATGGGCGAGGGCGAGGCGACCCGCCACATCGTGATGCAGAATGAGGAAGCGGTGATCTCGCCGCCCTGGTCGATCCATATGGGCGCGGGCACCAAGGCCTATGCCTTCATCTGGGCGATGGCCGGCGAGAACCAGGACTATACCGACATGAACGTCCTCGACATCTGCCAGCTGGCGTAATCGCGGTTCCCCCTCCCGCGATCGGGAGGGGAATTGGAGTTTGAAATGACCAATCCCTTCGATCTCAGCGGCAAGGTTGCCGTCGTCACCGGCGCCAACACCGGCATCGGCCAGGGCATCGCGCTGGCGCTTGCCGCGGCGGGCGCCGACGTCGCGCTGGTCGGCCGTTCGGCCGCGACCGAGACCGCGGACAAGATCCGCGCGCTCGGCCGCAAGGCGGAAATCGTCTCCGCCGACCTCTCCACGATCGAGCCGGTCGGCCGCGTGATCGACGAGACGGTCGAAAAGCTCGGCCGCGTCGACATCCTCGTCAACAATGCCGGCATCATCCGCCGCAACGACGCGGTCGACTTCACCGAGGAAGACTGGGATGCGGTAATCGACACCAACCTGAAGTCCGTGTTCTTCCTGTCGCAGGCCGCCGCGCGCCGCATGATCGCGCAGGGTCAGGGCGGCAAGATCATCAACATCGCCTCGATGCTGAGCTTCCAGGGCGGGTTCCGCGTGCCGAGCTACACTGCGGCCAAGTCGGGCGTCGCCGGCCTGACCAAGGCGATGGCGACCGAATGGGCGGCGCACGGCATTTGCACCAATGCGATCGCGCCCGGCTATATCGCCACCAACAACACCGCCGCGCTTCAGGCGGACGAAACCCGCAACCGCCAGATCATGGAACGCATCCCGGCGGGCCGCTGGGGATCGCCGGACGATATGGGCGGTGCGGCGGTTTTTCTCGCGTCCAGCGCATCGGACTATGTGCAGGGCCACATCCTCGCAGTAGACGGCGGCTGGCTGGCGCGCTGACGCCGCCGAACCCAAAAACCGTTCGCGCTGAGCTTGTCGAAGCGCCACCCTTCTCTCTAAACGACCCGAAGAAAGAGCGGGGCTTCGACAGGCTCAGCCCGAACGGGGAAAGTTACGAATGACCAACGGCCGTATCGTCTGTTTCGGGGAATTGCTGCTCCGCCTGACCGCTCCGGGGCGCGAGCTGCTGATGCAGACGCCACGGCTCGACGTGGTCGTCGGCGGCGCAGAGGCCAATGTCGGCATCGGCCTCGCCAATCTTGGCCATTCGGTCTCGATGGTCAGTGCGGTGCCCGACAACGCGCTCGGCCGCGCCGCGGTTCAGTTCGTGCGCTCGCAGGGCGCGGACACGTCGGGCGTGCAATATCGCGACGGCCGCATGGGCCTCTATTTCCTGACGCAAGGCGCCGGGCTGCGCGCGTCGGACATCGTCTATGACCGCGCGGATTCGGCCTTCGCCAACGCCCCCGCCGACGCGTTCGACTGGAAGACGCTGCTGAGCGGCGCGACGATGCTGCACCTCTCAGGCATCACCCCGGCGCTCGGCCCGGCGACGGCGCAGGCCGCGTTGCAGGCCGCGCGCGCCGCGAAGGAACTGGGTGTCGCGATCAGCTTCGACGGCAATTACCGCGCGCGCCTGTGGGAAGCATGGGACAGCGATCCCCGCGCGGTGCTGACCGAGCTGGTCAGCCTTGCCGACACGATGTTCGGCAATCATCGCGACGTCTCGCTGCTGCTCGGCAAGCAGTTCTCGGGCGACGGCGCCGACCGCCGCCGCGAGGCCGCCGAAGCCGCCTTCGCCGCCTTCCCCAACTTGAAGCGCATTGCGTCGACCGCGCGCCATGTCGACGACGCCGACCGCCATCGCATCGCCGCGCGCGTCGACACGCCCGAGCGCGGCTACCAGACCGAGGAAGTCGTGGTCGCCGGGATCATCGACCGCATCGGCGGCGGCGACGCCTATGCCGCGGGCATCCTGCACGGCGTGCTGTCGGGTCAGGATCTGGAAGGCACCGTCGCCTCGGGCCTTGCGCTCACCTGCCTCAAACATTCGCTGCCGGGCGACGCCAGCCTGTTCCGTCAGGCCGATATCGATGCGTTCCTCGAAGGCGGACTGGACGTGCGTCGGTGATAGGCCGGCGAACGCTGCTGGGGGTCGGGGCCGCATTGACCGCCCTGCCCTCCGCCGCGTTCGCCCGGACCGACCCGCTCGCCAGCGGCAAGGCCGGCCGCTGGCAGGGCAAGCACGACGGGGCGGTTCAAGCG
>DATIGZ010000470.1:0-8237 GCA_035481255.1 Sphingomonas sp.
GGGCACGCCACATTGGTGCGCGCCGGCGAAGCGATGCGCCGCGCGATCCCCGCGCTGCATCCGCAACCTTCAGCGCTTGCCGCGATCGAAGAACGGGTGCGCCGCGCCTTCGACCCGGACGGCGTGTTCGAAACAGGGCGCTTCTAACCATGGGAACGGAGACCCCGACTTCCGTTCGCCCTGAGCTTGTCGAAGGGCAGGCTTGGCCCGAACGGTCGATGGACGGAATGGATCGCTAGAGATGCAGACCCGCTTCACCCCCGATCAACTCGCCGATCCGGCGATGGCCTCGTCCGAAGGCGTGATCCGCAAATGCGTGCATTGCGGCTTCTGCACCGCGACCTGTCCGACCTATGCGCTGCTCGGCGACGAGCTCGATAGCCCGCGCGGACGCATCTATCTGATCAAGGACATGCTGGAAAACCAGCGCAAGCCGGGGCCGGAGACGGTCAAGCATATCGACCGCTGCCTCTCCTGCCTGTCGTGCATGACCACTTGCCCCTCGGGCGTGAACTACATGCACCTGGTCGATCACGCGCGGGCGTACATCCATGAGAATTACCAGCGGCCGTGGCACGAGCGCGCGGTGCGGCGGCTGCTGGCGGCGGTGCTGCCCTATCCCGGTCGGTTCCGTGCCGCGCTCACGCTGGCGAAACTCGGGCGTCCGTTCGCGCCGCTGATCGCCGGGGTGAAGCCGCTGGCCGCGATGCTGGCGATGGCGCCGAAGCAAGTACCCGCGCCGGTCCCGGCGAAGAGCGCGACCGTGCCGGGCGCGAAGGGCCGCGTGGCGTTGCTTCAGGGCTGCGCCGAACCGGTGCTCAAGCCCGAATATCGTGCGGCAGCGATCCGCTTGCTGGGCCGCGCCGGGTTCGACGTGGTGTTCGCGCCGGGCGAGGGCTGCTGCGGCGCGCTGGTCCATCATATGGGGCGCGAGGCCGACGGGCTCGATGCGGCGCGGCGCAATGTCGACGCGTGGATGCGTGAGGTCGAGGGCGGCGGGCTGGCGGCGATCGTGGTGACCGCATCGGGGTGCGGGACGACGATCAAGGACTATGGCTTCATGCTGCGCGGCGACCCTGCCTATGCCGACAAGGCGGCGCGGGTCTCGGCGCTGGCGAAGGATATCTCCGAACTGCTCGCCGAGGCGGCGCTGCCGCCCGGGGACGGGCGCGGGCTGACCGTCGCCTATCACGCCGCCTGCTCGCTCCAGCACGGACAGAAGGTGATTGATGCGCCCAAGCGCTTGCTGACGGCCGCGGGCTATACGGTGCGCACCCCGGCCGAGGCGCATCTGTGCTGCGGATCGGCCGGCACCTACAATATCCTCCAGCCCGAGATCGCGGGTCAGCTCGGCGCTCGGAAAGCGTCCAATCTGGAGCGGTTGCAGGCGGATGTGATCGCCACCGGCAATGTCGGTTGCGCGATGCAGATCGCGCGGCACGGCGAGACGCCGATCGTCCACACGATCGAGCTGCTCGACTGGGCGACGGGCGGCCCCGCGCCCGCGATTTTCGCGCATCGAGACGCTTGACCAATTAGTACTATTATATTTAAAATGTGCGCATCGGAGCGACGAGTCTCCGTGTGGACGACGATCGCCACTTTTGAGGCGAGTCTGGGAGAGTGCGCGAATGGCTTCGAGATTTCTGCTGGCCGGTCTTGCGGCGTTGCTGGCGACCCCCGCCGTGGCGCAGACGCCCCCGCTCAGCGTCTCGGCCAATCACCGCTATCTCGAAGCGGGCGGCAAGCCGTTCTTCTGGCTGGGCGACACGGCGTGGCTGCTGCTCAGCCGGCTCAACCGCGAAGAGACCGAGCATTATCTGAGCACCCGCCGGCGGCAGGGCTTCAACGTCGTCCAGGTAATGGTGTTGCACACCAACAAGATGACCAATCGCTACGACGCGCCCGCGCTGGTCGAGGGCGATCCGGGACGGCCGCGGACGACGCCGGGCAAGGATCCGGCGAAGGCCGGTGAGTACGACTATTGGGATCATCTCGACTGGGTGGTCGAGCGCGCCGCGGCGCATGGCATCTATGTCGCGATGGTGCCCGCCTGGGGCGACCTCGCGATGGAGCGTCAGCTCAACGAGAAGAATGTCGAGAGCTACGGCCGCTTCATGGCCGAGCGCTATGGCAAGGCGGCCAACGTCATCTGGCTCAACGGCGGCGACACGCGGTCGGAGATGCGCGCGGCGGTTTGGGACAAGCTCGGCACGACGATCAAGGCGATCGCGCCCAGGCAGCTGATGACCTTCCACCCGATCGGCCGCACCACATCGTCGTGGCAATGGCATCAGGCGCCGTGGCTCGACTTCAACATGTTCCAGTCAGGGCACCGCAGCTTTGCCCAGGAAGGTGCCAACGCGATCGGCGAGGACAATTGGCGCTATGTCGAGCAGGATCTTGCTCGCACCCCGCCCAAGCCGACGATCGACGGCGAGCCGAGCTACGAGAATATCCCGCACGGCCTGCACGAACAGAGTCAGCCGCGCTGGCAAGCGGCGGACGTGCGCCGCTATGCGTGGTGGGGCGTGATGGCGGGCGCGTTCGGCCACACCTATGGCGAGAACCACGTCATGCAGATGTTCGTGGCCGGCTCGAAGGACGCCAATTTCGAGCCCAACCAGCGCTGGGACACCTCGCTCACCGCGCCGGGTGCGCCGGGCGCCGATCAGATGCGCCACCTGCGCACGCTGATCGAATCGCGCCCGATGCTCGAGCGCGTGCCCGATCAGGCGATGATCGCCGACAATGGCGTCCGCTACGACCGCGTGCTGGCGAGCCGCGGCAAGAACTACGCCTTCGCCTACACCTATACCGGCCGCCCCTTCACGCTGAAGCTGGGCGCGATCGCGGGGAGCCGGGTCAAGGCGCAATGGTATTCGCCGCGCGACGGCAAGCTCACACCGATCGCGACGTTCGCGAACCGGGGTGAGCAGCGTTTCGATCCGCCGGGTGAGACCGCGGCGGGCAATGACTGGGTGCTGGTGCTGGACGGCACCGCACGATGAGCGAAGGGAAATTCGTGGGTCTTCCGAAGATCAAATATGTCCGCGCCTATACGGTGCGCGGCGGCGGCGCCGACTATCACGATCAGGGCGCGGGCCACTGGATCGACGATCATATCGCGACGCCGATGGCGAAATATCCCGAGTATCGCGCGAGCCGCCAGAGCTTCGGCATCAATGTCCTCGGCACTTTGGTGGTCGAGCTGGAGGCCGAGGACGGCACGATCGGGTTCGCAGTGACGACCGGCGGCGAGCCGGCCTGCTTCATCGTCGAGAAGCATCTGTCGCGCTTCCTGATCGGGCGCGACCCGTCGGACTATGAGACGATCTGGGACCAGATGTACTTTTCGACCCAATATTACGGGCGCAAGGGGCTGGTCGTGAACGCGATTTCGGGCGTCGATCTGGCGATCTGGGATCTGCTCGGCAAGCTGCGTCAGGAGCCGGTCTACCACCTGCTCGGCGGCGCGGTGCGCGACGAGATGCAGTTCTACGCCACCGGCGCGCGGCCCGATCTGGCCAAGGAAATGGGCTTTATCGGCGGCAAGTTGCCGCTCCATCACGGCCCCGCCGAAGGCGAGGAAGGGATGGAGAAGAATATCGCGCTGCTCGCCGACATGCGGGCCAGGTGCGGCGACGATTTCTGGCTGATGTACGATTGCTGGATGGCGCTCGACATCGATTACGCCACGCGCCTCGCGCATCGCGCGTGGAACGAATGCGGCCTCAAATGGATCGAGGAAGCGCTCTCGCCCGACGATTACTGGGGTTACGCGCAGCTCAAGAAGAACGCACCCGAGGGGCTGCTCGTCACCACCGGCGAGCATGAATCGACCCGCTGGGGCTTCAAGATGCTGCTCGAGATGGATTGCTGCGACATCATCCAGCCCGATGTGGGCTGGTGCGGCGGCGTGACCGAGCTGATGAAGATTTCGGACGACGCCGACAAGAAGGGCGTGCTGATGGTCCCGCACGGATCGTCGGTCTACAGCTATCACTTCGTGGTGACGCGCCACAATTCGCCGTTCGCCGAGTTCCTGATGATGCATCCGGGACCGACCGAAGTGGTGCCGATGTTCGCGCCGCAGCTGCTGGGCGAGCCGGTGCCGGTCAACGGCAAGATCCGCGCGAGCGAACTCGACAAGCCGGGCTTCGGTGTCGAGCTGAACCGCGACATCGCGCTCCATCGCCCCTATCCCAACGACTGACATTCAAGACTGAAGGAAGACCCATGAAGCTCTGCCGTTATGGCGCCCCCGGCGCCGAGAAGCCCGGCCTGATCGACGCCGATGGCCGCATCCGCGACCTGTCCAACTATGTCGCCGATATCGACGCGCAGACGCTGTCGAAGGAAACGCTGGCGAAGCTGGCGGGCGTCGACCCGACGACGCTCAAGCTGGTCGAAGGCGAAGTGCGCTATGGCCCGTGTGTCACCGGCACGCGCCAGTTCGTCGCGATCGGCCTCAACTATGTCGACCACGCACATGAGTCGAACCTGCCGATCCCCGAGGAGCCGGTGGTGTTCAACAAATGGGTGAGCTGCATTCAGGGTCCGAACGATCCGGTGACGATCCCCAAGGATTCGAAGAAGACCGACTGGGAGGTCGAGCTTGGCATCGTGATCGGCACCGCCGCGCATAACGTGTCCGAAGCCGACGCGCTCAGCCATGTCGCCGGCTATTGCGTGGTCAACGACGTGTCCGAACGCCACTGGCAGACCGAACGCGGCATGACGTGGGACAAGGGCAAGGGCTTCCCGACCTTTGGCCCGATCGGCCCGTGGATGGTCACCGCCGACGAGGTGGGCGACCCGCAGAACCTGTCGATGTGGCTGTCGGTCAACGGCAAGAAGGTCCAGGACGGCAACACGAAGACGATGATCTTCACCGTCGCGCAGATCGTCTCCTACCTCTCGCAGATCATGACGCTGCTGCCGGGCGACGTCATCACCACCGGTACTCCGCCGGGCGTCGGCCTCGGCCAGAAGCCCGAGCCATGGTATCTCAAGGCCGGCGACGTGGTCGAGCTGGGCATCGAGAAGCTGGGCGAGCAGCGCCAGGACTTCGTCGCATGGGAAGCCAAGTGAGCGGTCGTTTCGAGGGCCGCGTCGCCGTTATCACCGGCGGCGCAGCAGGCATCGGCCGTGCCGCCGCCGAGCGGATGGCGGCCGAGGGCGCTCAGGTCAGCGTCTGGGACATTTCGGACGAGGCGCTGGCGAGCTGTGACTTCGCGGCGCACACCGCGAAGGTCGATCAGTCGAACGAGGCGCAGGTGATCGCGGCGGCGGCGGACGTCGCCGCCAAGCTCGGCCGGCTCGACATCCTCGTCGTCTCGGCCGGGATCACCGGGCCGAACACCACGCTGGAAACCTATCCGTCCGACGCGTGGCAGCAGGTGATGGCGATCAACCTCAACGGCACCTTCTTCTGCGACAAGGCGGTGATCCCGCACATGAAGGCGAACGGCTATGGCCGCATCGTCAACATCGCATCGGTCGCCGGCAAGGAAGGCAACCCGAACGCGTCGGCCTATTCCACGTCGAAAGCGGGGGTGATCGGCCTGACCAAGTCGCTCGGCAAGGAACTGGCCAAGGACAATATCACCGTCAACGCGGTGACCCCTGCGGCGGTCAAGACCGCGATCTTCGACCAGATGACTCAGGCGCATATCGACTTCATGCTCTCGAAGATCCCGATGGGGCGCTTCGGCACCGTCGACGAGAATGCGGCGATGATCTGCTTCCTTGCCAGCGAGGAAGCGAGCTTCTCGACCGGCGCGGTGTTCGATACCTCGGGCGGGCGCGCGACCTACTGACATGAGCCAGCGTCCGCCCCTCGTCGATCCGCACGTCCACCTCTGGGACCTCGCCCACATCCGCTATCCGTGGCTGACAGGGCCGTTCGACACCGACAATCCCAACGGGAGCGTCGAGCCGATCGCGGTGGATTACCCGCTCGACGCCTATCTTGCCGATGCGCAGCAATGGGACGTGCGCGGGATCGTGCATATCGACGCGGGGGCGGACCCGGCGGACGCGCTCAGGGAAACGCAGTGGCTTCAGGCCATGGCCGATGCGCGCGGGATGCCGAGCGGCATCGTGGCGTTTGCGGCGCTGGATGATCCGCAGGTCGAGAATCTGCTCGCCGCGCATGTCGAGCATGCCAATGTTCGCGGCATCCGCCACATCATCAACTGGCATCCCGATCCGGCGCGCAGCTACTCGCCCGCCGACGTGACCACTACCAGCGCGTGGATGCGCGGCTTCGGTCTGCTGAGGAAGTTCGATCTGAGCTTCGATCTTCAGGCCTATCCCGGCCAGTTCGCGCATCTGGCCGAGCTGATCGCCAAGCATCCCGATACGCAGGTGATCCTCAACCACACCGGCATGGCGATCCCCGGCGACGCGGATGGCTGGGGGACCTGGCGCCGGGGCATGGCGGCGTTCGCGGCACTGCCCAATGTCGCGGTCAAGATTTCCGGCATGGGCTTCACCTGGCGGCCATGGGGTGCCGATCAGGCGCGCGACTATGTGGGCGAGACGATCGAACTGTTCGGGACGGAGCGCGCGATGTTCGCGAGCAACTTCCCGACCGACAAATTGTTCGGCAGCTTCGACCAGCATTTCGATGCCTATGACGCGATCACCGCGGACTTCTCCGCGGACGAGCGGGCGGCGCTGTTCGGCGGCAACGCCAACCGCATCTATCGCCTCGGTCTGGATCTCTGATGCGCGTCACCGATCTGCGCGCCGAATATACGACCGATCTGCTGGGGACGCAGGTCGCGCATCCGCGCCTGTCGTGGCGGATCGAGGACGCCGAAGCGCAGAGCAGCTACCGCATCCGCGCCGCGGTGAGCGAAGCCGCGCTGAGCGCGGGCGATCTGCTGTGGGACAGCGGTGCGGTCGCCAGCGACGCGACGTTCGACATCGCCTATGGCGGACCCGCGCTCAAAGCGATGCAGCGGGTGTGGTGGACCGTCGAGGCCGACGGGGTCGTCTCCGATCCCGCATGGTTCGAAGCCGGACTGTTCTCGCCCGAGGACTGGCGCGGCGACTGGATCGAGGCGGAGGACGAGTTTGCCGCCGCCGATCGCGCCGCCGGGGTGAGCTGGGTGTGGGGCGAGGTCTCGCTCGACGCGCGGCCGCATGCCTTCCGCATCGATTTCGACGCGCCCGCCGATCTGGTGCGTGCCGAGATGCTGGTCGCGGGCAAGGACCATCTGCGCGGGGTGTGGGTCAACGGCGCCAAGTCGCCGCTCGACTGGCATTTCGACTGGGACACCTATCTCCCCTTCTGGGGCACGCTGGCGCCGTATGAGGGTGAGGTGAGGCCCGGCCGCAACAGCGTCTGCGCGCTGGTCGAGGCGGACACGCAGGGCTTTTTCCCGGTCGATGGCGGCGCCTTTGCCGCGCTGATCCGGCTGCATCGCGCCGATGGCAGCATCGAGCGGATCACCGGCAGCGCGTTTCGGGTGATGCCCGATGCGCCGCAGGGTTGGACCGAGCCGGGGTTCGACGCAGGCGGCTGGGCGGCGGTGGTGCCGAGCACGAGCTGGGCGCAGGGCGACCCGCGGCCGAGCGAACCGGCGATGCTGCTGCGCACCGGGTTCGACGTATTGAAGCCCGTGGCATCCGCGCGGCTCTATGCGACTGCGCTTGGCACCTATGACGCGCGGATCAACGGACAGAAGGTGAGCGAGGCGATCCTTGCGCCCGAAATCACCGTCGCGAAGAATCACATCCTCTACCAGACCCATGACGTCACCGACCTGATCGCGCAGGGCGAGAATGCGCTGGGCGCGGTGGTCGGCGACGGCTTCTACGCCTCGCCGTTCGGCTGGCGGATCGAGCGCTACGGTTTCGGCCCCGCGCCGCGCCGGTTCCGCGCGATGCTGCGGATCGACTATGCGGACGGCACGCAGGACTGGGTCGTGACCGGGCCGGACTGGAAGATCGCGACCTCGCCGATCCTGAAGTCCGAAATCTATGACGGCGAGACGTTCGACGCGCGGCGGATCGTGCCGGGCTGGGCGCTGCCGGGGTTCGATGCGTCCGGCTGGGCGGACGTGAAGATCGGCGCGGCGCCGAATGCGAAACTGATCGCGCAGACCTCGCCCTTGCTCGAGCGGAACGGGGTGTGCCGCGCGGTATCGGTGAGCGAGCCGGTGCCGGGCCGCTTCGTGTTCGATTTCGGCCAGAATTTTCCGGGCTGGGTGCGCATCCGGGCG